>CAIXEV010000175.1 GCA_903918555.1 uncultured bacterium
CACGCGGCTCGAGACGATCGTGCCGCCGATGACGACGGGCGTCGACGGCAAGAAGCTCACCGATGCCGACCGCGCCGCGCTGCTCGCGGCGCTTGGTGCGCTGAACCCGACCGATCCGTGCGGAAACGCTAGCGGCGCGGCAAACGACGCGTTCGCGGCAAAGCAGGCGGCGACGCTCGCGAAGCTCAAGGCCGGTCTTGGCGGCTGACGCTCGGGTTTCAACGCGCGCCCCGCGCCGCGTTCGTCGGGGGCTCGACTGCTACGCTTGCCGCGGCGAATCCCATGCGCACCCGCGTCCGCGTACCAGAACTCATGGACGATCCCGCGCTTGACGCGGCGGCGCACGACCAGGCGCTCGCAGGACTTGCGCGGCTGAACGCGTGGTCGCGCAGCCACTGGCTGCTGTGGGACGGCGTCGCGCGGCACGCGCGCGAGGTGAATGCGACCGGCCGCACGCTGCGGGTCGTCGACATCGCGACCGGTTCGGGAGACGCGCCCGTCGCGATGGCGTTGCGCGCGCAGCGGCATGGATTGAAGATCGAGTGGACGCTCTGCGATGCGAGCGCGCACGCGCTCGAGGTCGCCGCGACACGGGCTGCGGCCGCGGGCGTCGCCGTCACCACGGTCGTCGCCGATGCGATCGCCGCCCCGCTCCCCTGCGAAGGCGATCTCGTCACCTGCTCGCTCTTCCTGCACCACTGCGACCCTGGCGACGCCACGCGCGTCCTCGCGCACATGGCCGCCGCCGCCACGCGCGCGGTCGGCGTGACAGACCTCGACCGCACGCGCCGCGGACTCGCGCTCGCGTGGCTTGGTTCACGCGCGCTGAGCCGTTCAGCGATCGTGCATTTCGACGCGCTCGCGAGCGTACGCGCCGCGTTCACGCGCGACGAGATCGCGGCGATCGCGCGCACGGCGGGACTTGCGGAGGTTTCCGTGCGTGCGGCGTGGCCCGCGCGCTGGACGCTGTGGTGGACGCGACCATGAACGACGCCACGGCATGCGACATCGCGGTGATCGGCGCAGGACCCGCTGGAAGCTGCGCGGCGATCGCTGCTGCGCGTGCGGGCGCGCGCGTGGTGCTCGTCGACCGCTCGACGATGCCGCGCGCGAAGGTGTGCGGCTGCTGCCTCGCTGCATCGGGCGTCGCGGCGCTCGAAGGAGCAGGCGCGGGTGAAGCGCTCGCGGACGCCGTGCCCCTGCGCGCGATTCGCGTGACGAGCCGCGCGCGGACGATGACGCTCGCGCGCGAGGCGGGCGTTGCGATCGGCCGCGAGGAACTCGACGCGCGCCTGATCGAACTCGCGCGGCGCGCGGGCGTCGATGTGCGGCTCGAGACCTCTGCGCGGGTGACGGAAGATCGCGCGATCCAGCTCACACGCGGCGCGCGCGTCTCGACGCTGCGTGCGAACGCCATCATCGTGGCCGACGGCCTGCAGGGCGGCGCGCTCGATGATGTGCCCGGATTCGAATGGAGCATCGCGCGGCGCAGCATGATGGGCTTCGGCGCGCTGCTGCCCGCGAACGCGCTCGATTGCCCGTTCGGCGAGATCCGCATGCATGTCGCGCGCGACGGCTACATCGGCGTCGTGCGGCTGCCGTCGGGCGAACTCGATCTGGCCGCGGCGGTCGCGCCCGCGGCGCTCAAGCGCGCAGGAAACGTTGCGGCGTGCGCGCGCACGCTGCTTGCGGACGCCGCGCACGACGCGCAGGCGGTCGATCGCGCGCGCTGGCGCGGAACGCCGCAGCTGACGCGCACGCGCGCGAGCGTCGCGGCGCGCGGGATCCTCGTCGTCGGCGACGCGGCCGGCTACATCGAGCCCTTCACGGGCGAAGGCATGTCGTGGGCGATCGCGACAGGCCTCGCGGCGGGCGAACTCGCGGCGCGCGAGCCACGCGCGCACGAGCTCTGGCCCGCGCGCTGCGCAGCGCTCGTCGCGCGCCCGAAGTGGCGTTGCCGCGCGATCGCGCTCGCGCTGCGCAGCCCGACGCTCGTCGGCGCAGCGCTTGTGATCGGTGCGCGCATGCCGCGGCCGTTCGAGCGGCTCGCGGCGCGGCTCGAAGGCGCGGTGCTGCCGTGAACGCCGCCGCGATCCGCGCGATCGGCACCGCGAACCCGCCCGAGCGCCTCACGCGCAAGGCGTGGCTTTCGTTCGCAGACCGCATCGCGCCGAGCGAAGTCTCGCGCGCGCTTCTCGCGCGGCTCGCGGAGCGGAGCGAGATCGACGAACGCGGCGCAGCCGCAGCGAGCGAACCGCCGTTCTACGCGGATGGCCTCGCTCCAGGGACGGCGGCGCGCATGCAGCTCTGGTCGCGCGCCGCGCGCGCGATGGCCGAGGAAGCCTGCGCAAACGCGCTCGCCGCCGCCGAGGCCGACGCCTCGACCATCACGCATCTCGTCACCGCGTCGTGCACGGGATTCGAGTCGCCCGGAATCGACGCGCATCTCATCGAGCGGCTCGGGCTTTCGCGCGCCGTCGCGCGCGCCAACATCGGATTCATGGGCTGCCACGCCGCGGTCAACGCGCTGTCGGTCGCGCGCAGCGCTGCGATCGCCGATCCGCGCGCGCGTGTCCTCGTCTGCTGCGCCGAAGTCTGCTCGGCGCACTTTCATCACAGCGCCCGCATCGATCAGTTGATCGCGAACACGCTCTTCGGCGACGGCGCCGCGGCGGTGGTCGTCGACGGCGCGACTCACGCGGCGCAGGGCGCCCCGCTGCTCGCCGCAACGCATTCGCTGCATCTCGCGAACAGCGAACGCGAGATGGCGTGGTCGATCGGCGACCACGGCTTCGAGATGACGCTCGGCGCGCGCGTCCCCGACATCCTGCAGGCGGAAGTCGGCGCGTGGGTCGCGAGCGCGCTCGCGCCGCACGGACTTTCGGTCGGCGACATCGGCGCGTGGGCGATCCATCCCGGCGGGCCGCGCGTCATCGACTCGGTGCTCGCCTCGCTCGGGGTCGCGGCGGATGCAGGCGACGCGAGCCGCGCCGTGCTGCGCGCGCACGGCAACATGTCGAGCGCGACCCTGCTCTTCATCCTCGAGCGGTTCATGCAGGCACGCGCGCCGCGGCCGTGGGTCGGACTTGCCTTCGGCCCCGGACTTGTCGGCGAGATGCTGCTCGTGCGCTGACGCCGCGATACGATGTCGTCCATGCGTCCTTTCGCGCGTCTTTCGGTCGTCACGCTTTCCGTCCTTCTCGCGCCGCTGGCGACGGCGCCAGCCTTTGCAGCCGCGGCCGTCGCGAGCGAGGCGACCAGCTGGTCCTCGCGCACCGAGTCGTATCTCGGCGCGGCGCGCGATCGCACGCTTGAGGCCGTGAACGCGCGCGGCATCGCGCTTCCGAAGGACTTTCTCGCATGGATCGACGGCGACGCGATCGTGCGCACGACGGTCTACGGCTGCCGCGCCGACGCGCTGCCCGTCCTCCTCAAGCTGCGCTCGCTCGAGATCGATCTCGGCGAAGACGCCGTGCGCCGCGACTACACGCAGCTCGCGCTCGCGTTCGCGATCCAGGACTCGTACGCGAAGCGCGGCGATCAAGGCACGCCGTGGAACGACGCCGACGGCGCGCAGAACCCCGAGGCGCTGCCCGATGTGTCGCCACGCGCGCCGATCTCGCTCGAGATCCCCGGCGACCCGCGCGAGCGCGTCGACACCAAGGACGCCTCGCGCGCGCTCGACCGCGACGACCACATCGTCAACTTCCTCGAGGATCATCCTGAAATCGAAGAGGAGATCGAGGTCAAGGAACTCCCGCCGCTCGAGTACGACGAGCGCGGCATCGCGAAGCCGCAGCGCGCGGCCGTCGCCGTCAAGAAGAAGATCAAGCGCCCGCTGCGCGCAGCCGATGTGATCGCGTCGCGCGCGCTGCAGCAGGAATTCAACGCGTACATGTCCGCGCACGGCCACCCCGAGGTGACGATCGATTGCGGCGAGCGCGCGGTCTTCTGGGGCTCGACCGCCGCGATTTCCGACAAGTCGCTGCGCGACCGGATCGCCGAGGCGCACGAGCTCTTCCACGACGCCTACCGAGCGAAGGGCCGCATGCCCGCCGCGCGCGACCGCGCGCCGACCGCCGCCGAGTCGATGGCGTGGTTCATCCGCAACGACCGCTGGGCGTTCAGCGACAAGGACCGCGCTGCGCGCGAGTGGCCGCGATTTCCGCTGAACGCGCCGTGGCCGGTGCTTCTGATGCTCGCCGCCGACGACCAGCCGCTGCGCGAGCGCGAGGACATCTGGCTGAAGTTCCGCGACAACGGCGAGTTCCGCACCTACGGCGAGTACATCGGCGACATCGCGCAGCAGTTCGACATGCAGAGCGCGCGGCGCGTGGCGCCGATCGCGTTCAGCTACGGCTCGATCCAGATGATGTGGAAGGACGGCGGCGTGTGCGGCACGATGGGCAACATCGGCGCGCGCACGCACCGCATCGTCGGCCAGCCCGCGTCGACCGCGGGGCAGCCCGGCCACTGCGCGATCGTGTTCATGGAGTACGACGCGAAGACCAAGGAATTCCGCTGCAAGGGCGGGCAGTACGCGACTGGCGGCGACGAGGTCACCACCGTGCACGCGGGCTGGAACTACGATGACAAGGGCGGCCGCAAGCCGATGCTGTTCCACCAGTCGGTCGCGTGGGGCGTGAACGAAGGCCTTGCGGGCTTCGTCGAGTCGCTTGCGATGGTGCGCGCGTTCAACGCGATGCCGGCCGACGAGCGCGCGCGAGAGTGCGCGAGCTTCGTCAAGGCAGCGCTCGCGGAGAATGCGTTCGCGCTCGCGGCGGTGACGACCGCGCTCGACAACGCGCCCGACGCGAAGTCGGCGCTCGCGATCGCGGATGCCTGCGCCGACAAGCTCGCGAAGTCGACCGACGAGAAGAAGCACGCGCTCTACCGCGCGGGCGTGCGCGACCTCGCGCATGCGCGCATCGAGCAGCTGCCCGCGCCTGCGACGCCCGAGGAGAACGCGCAGCTCCTCGAGGCGCTCGAGCGGCAAGGCTGCGTGAATGGCGCGCTGCTCGCCCGCTGCTGGCGCGGCGTCGGCGGCGACGACGAGTTCGTGAAGCGCTGCAAGGGCGAGATCGACGCGTATCTCGCGTCGGCCGACCGTGGCAAGGACAAGCGCGCCGCGCAGAAGTTCGCCGCCGAGATCAACGGATGGGCGAAGACGGTCGCACGCCCCGCGAAGAAGCGCTGGGCCGAGCAGCTGCTCGCGTCGTTCGAAGGCAAGGAGACCATCACCGTGCGCGGCAAGGAGCAGGTCGACCCCGCGGTCGAGGCGCTGCGCAAGATCGCAGGCGTGAAGGCGCCCGCGAAGAAGTGAACGCGCGAGCATCGATCCGCTACACTCGCCGCCTCGGGAAGCGCAGACTTCCCGCGGTTTTTGCCTGATCGCCCTCTCTCGAACGCATCCGAAAGGCCCGCCGACCTTGGCCGAGCGCAAGTTGAAGGTTCTCTGCTTCTGCGACTTCTACCTGCCGGGCTACCGTGCGGGTGGTCCGATCCGCACCATCGCGAACATGGTGCTGAACCTCGGCGACGAGATCGACTTTCACATCGTGACGCGCGACCGCGACTTTGGCTCGAACGAGCCGTATCGCGGCGTCGCGATCGACGCGTGGAACACCGTGGGCAAGGCGCAGGTCTTCTACGCAAGCCCGGCCTCGCTTTCGTCGGGCGCGCTGCGCCAGCTCATCTGCGCCACGCCGCACGATGTGCTGTATCTCAACAGCTTCCTCAGCCCGAAGTTCACCGCGCAGACGCTCCTCCTGCGCCGGCTCGGGCGGCTCCCCGCGAGCCCCGTCGTGCTCGCGCCGCGCGGCGAGTTTGCGCCGAGCGCGCTCGCGATCAAGCGCGGCAAGAAGAAGCTCTACCTCGCGGCGACGGGCGCGCTCGGCCTGTTCCGCGACCTGGTGTGGCAGGCGTCGAGCGAGCGCGAGGTCGAGGACATCCGCCGCGTGCAGGGCGCGCGCGCGCAGCGCATCATGGTCGCGCCCGACCTGCTTGCGCCGCCGGGCGACGCGCCGGCCGAGCGACTCACGCGTGCGCCCGGGCCGCTGCGGCTCGTCTTCCTCTCGCGCGTGTCGCCGATGAAGAACCTTGATTTCCTGCTGCGAACGCTGGCGAAATCGAGGGCGGACCTGCGGCTCTCGATCCACGGCACGCGCGACGAACCCGCGTACTGGGCGGAGTGCGAGGCGCTGATCGCGGCGCTGCCGGCGAATGTGCGCGTCGAGACCTCGGGCGCGGTCGCACCCGAGGAAGTCGCGAGCGTGTTCGCCGCGCACGATCTCTTCGTCTTCCCGACGCGCGGCGAGAACTTCGGCCATGTGATCTTCGAATCGCTCGCCGCAGGAACGCCCGTGCTTGTCTCCGACCAGACGCCGTGGCGCGCCGATTCGGCAGGAGCGCTCGAGACGCTGCCGATCACCGAGCCGTCGCCGTGGCTTGCCGCGATCGAGCGCTGGAGCGCGCTGAGCGAGGCGGAGCTTGCGGCACGGCGCGCGACGGCGGCCAGCTATGCGCGCGACTACCTCGCGACGAGCCCAGCGCTCGAGCAGAACCGCACGCTCTTCCGCGCTGCGGCCAGGCTCGGGCGCGCGGATTCCTGACCGGCATCGCGCGGCCGTGCATCACGCGTTCGACGCTTGCACGAGCGCGCGCACCGTCTCGCGCACGCCCGCCTGCCAGCCCGGCGCGCGTGTGCCAAGCGTCTCCTCGAGCCTTCGGCACGAGAGCACGGCGTTCGGCGGTCGCGCAGCCTCGGCCGGGCGGTCCGCAAGGCGCACGGCGCGAATCGCATCGGGCGCGAGCCGGAGCCGCGCGCCGTGATCAAGCGCGACCCGCACGATTTCCTGCGCGTAGGCGTGGCGGCTCACCGATCCGCCCGGCACGACATGGAAGACCTCGTGGTTGAAGGCCTCGTGGTTGAACATTTCGTGTGCAAGCGACGCCCGCGCGAGCAGCGCGAGCGTCGACTCGGCGATGAAGTCGGCCGAGCTCGGGCAGCAGATCTGGTCGGCCACCATCTCGAGCGACTCGCGCGCGGCCGCGAGCTCGAGCACCGTGCGCACGAAGCACGCGCGCGTCGCGGAGTGCACCCAGCTCGTGCGCAGGAGAAGATGCCGCGCGCCCGAGCGACGCACCGCGAGCTCGCCCTCGAGCTTGCTGCGGCCGTAGGCGTTGAGCGGCGCGGGAACATCGTCCTCGCGCCACGGCTCGGTGCCGGAACCATCGAAGACATAGTCGGTCGAGTAGTGGACGATGCGCGCGTCGACCGCGCGCGCGGCATCGGCCATCGCGCGCACGGATTCGGCGTTCACCGCGCGGGCCGTCGCGAAATCGGCCTCGGCGCGGTCGACGAAGTTGTAGCTCGCCGCGTTGAGGATGACCTGCGGCCGCACGCGCGCGACGAACGCGCCCACCGCGTCAGGCGCGCTGAAGTCGGCCTCGGCGCGCGTCGGCGCGACGACCGCGCACCCGCGCTCGCCGAGCATGCGCACGAGCGCGGCCCCGACCTGCCCGGTCGCGCCGAAGACGAGATGCGTGCCGCGGGAATCCACCGTGTTCACCAGCGGTACTGCTTTGACATGAAGGCGCTGTGCTCGGCGTTCGAGACCGTCGAGAGCCACGCGCCGTTCGCGAGATACCAGCGCACCGTGTCGGCGAGCCCCTGCTCGAACGGCTGCGTCGGCCGCCAGCCGAGTTCGCGCGCGATCTTCGCGCTCGAGATCGCGTAGCGCCGGTCGTGCCCGGGCCGGTCGGCGACATGCGCGATCTGCGCGGCGTAGCTCGCGCCATCGCCGCGCGGCCGCTCGCGGTCGAGCACCGCGCACAGCGCGCGCACGAGCTCGAGGTTCGTCTTCTCGCAGTCGCCGCCGATGTTGTAGACCTCGCCCACGCCCCCGGCCTCCGCCACCCGCACGAGCGCGCGGCAGTGGTCGCCGACATGGATCCAGTCGCGCACCTGCATGCCGTCGCCGTAGATCGGGATCGACTTCCCCGCGAGCGCGCGCTCGATCACCACGGGGATCAGCTTCTCGGGCATCTGCCGCGGCCCGTAGTTGTTCGAGCAGTTGGTGACGACGACAGGCAGGCCGTGGGTGCGGTGCGCAGCGCGCACGAGGTGGTCGGCCGCGGCCTTGCTCGCCGCATACGGGCTGTTCGGGCGGATCACCGACTCCTCGGTGAACGGCGCGTCGGCGGGCTCGAGGCTTCCGTAGACCTCGTCGGTCGAGACATGCACGAAGCGGAAGCGCGCGCGTTCGTCGGCAGGCAGCGCGCTCCAGTGCGCGCGCGCGG
>CAIXEV010000176.1 GCA_903918555.1 uncultured bacterium
CCACGCGTGCCGCGCGGCCGTCGAGGAAGGCATCCTCCCGGGCGGCGGAACCTCCGTCATCCGCGCCCGCAAGGTGCTTGAGAAGCTGAAGAAGTCCCTCGGCGACGACGAGTCCGTCGGCGTCGACATCGTCTGGCGCGCGCTCTCGGCGCCGACCAAGCAGATCGCCGCCAACGGCGGCCTCGACGGCTCGGTCGTCGCGCAGAAGATCGAGGAGGCGACCGACGCCAACTTCGGCTTCAACGCCGCGACGCAGAAGTACGAGGATCTCGTCGCCTCGGGCATCATCGTCCCGACCAAGGTCGAGCGCGTGGCGCTCCAGAACGCAGCGTCGATCGCGGGGCTCCTGCTCACGACCGACTGCGCGATCACCGAGATCAAGGAAAAGAAGCCCAAGGCCGCGGCCGGTCACGGCCACGGCGAGGACTACTGATTCCAACCTGATCTGTCACGAGCGTTGCGCGGCCTGAGCCACCGCGCTGGATGCTCGAAGAACCGCCCCGGGCCGCGTCTGCGGTCCGGGGCTTTCGTTTGCATCCACCACGGCTCGCCGATCAAGGTCGGGTCATGTGCGCCGTCGTCGCGCCCTCGGCGCGAACGGTGCGACGAGCGAGAGGCCCATCAGCGCCAGCGCGCCCGGCGTGGGCAGCGAGAACACCTGCTGCGAGAGGTTCCAGTTGGCGTCGGCCTCCAAGAAACCCACCTTCGTCGATGGGCCGAGCAGGCCTTCTCCGTGGCCCGCGCCGCCGTTGCTGCGGCCGATGGCGTCGAGGTTGATGAAGTACTGCGCGCTCGTGGCGGCGATCGTGCTGCCGCCCGCGAGGACGGCGAATCCGCGCGCGGGAGAGGCTGTCGTCGCGTTCATCCCGTATGGCGTGATGAAGTTGTCGCTGCCGTCGGTTGGTCCCGTGAACACCGAGTACTGCTTCGAGCGGAACCGCTCGTTGCCAGACCCTCCGAGCGAGAAGACGGATAGATCGCCAGCACTCGCGCCGTACGCGCCATCGGACGCGCCCACGCTCGACGCAGCCTGGATGCTGTCGCCCGTCCAGTCGACATGCACCCAGATGTTCGAGAGGCGCGCAGCGCCCGGGTACTGGAGCCCGACGCCGACGATCCGGTCGCCCGCCCGCCACGAACCGCTGAAGAGGCTCGACTGGGTGTCGCCCGTGTACGCGGCGCCCGTGCCGCCCGCGCCGTCAGAGAGCCGGTTGCCGCCGACCGTCTGCCCGGCCTCGAGCGTGAACAGCGTCGAGTAGATGTTGTAGTCGCGCGTCGTCGAACCACGCACCCACACGCCTGCAGTGCGCGAGTTGCCGACGCTCGTCCACCCGTTCCACGAGGTGCCGCCGTTGATGTCGACGATGCCTCCGTGCGCGACCGCGCAGGTCGCGAGTGCGGACAGCTTGGCGACGCACAGCGGAAGCCGGGCTCTTCCTCCCGGCATTCGTCGTCCGTCGCGATGTCGTTGTGTCTGGCTCATGGTGTTCCCCCTTCTGGTTGCCGCCGATGCGGCGTTGGGCTCGTCCGCCGCCGCTCAGCGGGTCCGGCGACGGACGAGTCCGATCAATGTCCCAAGCGCCGCGAGCGCCGCAGGCGCCGGAATGATCTCGTACTGGAAGTTCGATCCCCAGTAGACATCGGTGCCCTGAAGCGTCGTCACGGGATCATGGGTCGCCTTCGTGTTCCAGCGATACGCGTCGAAGCTCTTGATTCCGCTTCCCAGCCCGATGCCCATGCTGGTCACCAGCTGCTTTCCCGCGTTGGCGTTTCCCACGATGAAGTACCTCGTGTCCGCCTTCAAGACCGCGCCCGCGCCCGCGACATCCAGATACTGGAACCCGCTGTAGCTCGCCGTCGTCGTGATCTGCCGCGAGACGACCAGCTCCAGCGGCGCGAAGCTTGCGTCGGTGCGGTAGATCGCGACCGTATGGCTTTCGTTGGTGCCGCTGTACTCCCCAAGTTTCGTCACAAGCAGGTCGAGGCTGCCGACCGTGAAGAAGAACGCATCGTTGCCAGCGCCGGACGCGGTGAGCGTGCCGGCGAACTGAAACGCGAGCTCGCCGCGCGCGGTCGCCGGCATCGCGCCAAGCGAAACAAACAGCGCCGCCGTTGCGGCGAGCTTTCCCCCGAAGATGGATGTACGGACCCCCATATCCGCTCCTTGCGTCACCCCGTCGCTTTCACTTCCTGCGGCCGCGCCCGCTGTGGTCTTGACGCAAGGTCAGGGCGGGAGGCGGATCACAGGAAAGGGTGATCTATGTACACCGTACGAAGCGGGCGTGAAGCGGCAAGCGACAATCATCGCGCGGCGCGAATTCACGCCGAGGTCGCTCGGAGAACCGGAGTCTCCGCCACGACCGCGCCGTCGCGCGCAAGACTTCCAGGCGCGCCGTCGCGCGCAAGACTTCCAGGCGCGCCGTCGCGCGCAAGCCATCCAAGCCGCACAGAGCGATCAGTCCGCGTCGCCGGCGAGGTACATGCCGTCGGGCCACACCACGCGCGTCTTCCACGAGATGGTGACGGGCGCGGCTTCCTTGCCGGCGACACGCGCGGGCAGCGGCAGCATCCACTTAAGGAGTCCCTGCGGGCGCTCCTCCTCGAGATACTTCGCGTCGGTCGCGAGGGCCGGCGCAATCGCGGTCAGCTCGACCTTGACCTGCTCGTTGCGCGACACGGGCACGCGGTCCCACAGCTCGACCTCGACGGGGCGCGCGAGCGTGTTGGTGAGCGAGACGCGGTACTCGCGGTCCACGCCCTTCGACTTCGAGAAGACGCCCGACTCGGACGCCTTCTTCGAGACGACCTCGCGCTTCACCGTGACGCCCGGCTCCTTGCCGAACCACAGCTCGATCTCGCCGCCGACCGCGATCTCGCCGAGGGCCGCGGTTCCGATCGAATCGCTGCCGAGGTAGACGCGCGCCTGGCCGGGAAGCAGGATGAACCCGCTCTCGTTCATGAGGCGCGCGCGCAGGAAGACATCGGTCTCGGCGACCGGGCGCGCGACGAGCGTGAAGACGGGCTTGCCGTCGATGTTCGCGACGCGCGTGCGGCGCTCGCCGTTGGCGTCGCTCGGCGCGGTGAACGCGCGCGGCAGGCGGTACTCGACCGCAGCGCCCGAGCCGCCGACCTCTGTGTCGTTCGAGAGCGACTCGATCGCCGCGCCTCTCTTGCGCGACATCGCGCCGGTTCCCGAGTCGTCGTCCGCGAAGCCCGCTTCGCCCGCTGGCGGTGGAACGCCCGGCGCCATCATGGGCGCCGCCGACGAAACCGCGCGCGGCGCGCTCGGGTCGAACACATCGAGATAGATCGCGCCGATCTCGCTCGGGTTCGCGGCGCGCGTCGGCTGCGCGGTCGAGAGGACGAGCGCGACATCGCTCCAGTCCTCGCCCGTCGCCTGCTTCACGACCGCGTCGAACTCGATCTTGAGGGCGCCTGCCGCGGGGTCGCCGCGCACGGTGTAGGCGGGCTTCCAGGTCGCGTTGCCGACGAGGTAGGTCAGCGCGACAGGCACCTTGCCGCCCTGCGGCACGGCGATCGTGATGAGCGCGTACCGCTCGACCGGCGGCGCGCCGCCCGCGGCGGCCAGCGCCTTCTCGCGCGCGGAGAGTTCGCCCGCAGCCTTCACGCGCAGCTTCGCCAGCTCGAGCCCCTCGCGCGTGAGCCGGTTGCGCTCGCCCTCGACGAACGCGATCTGGCCCCGCAGCTTCTCGGGGTCGAGCGCTCCACCGAGCGCCTGCGAGGCGTCGGCCGCGGTCTTCGCTGCGATCGAGTCGATGAGCTTCGTCGTCGCGGTGTTGTTCGCGCTGAGGCGATCGACCTCCGCGAGTTCGGCGCGCGCCTTGTCGACCGCCTCGAGCGCCTCGCGGACGCGCGGGTTGTCGCTCGACGGCGCCGGCAGCGCCATGGCCTCGGTCTTCACATCAAGGAGCTTTCCGCCCGCGCCGATCTTCGCCTGCACGCTGTCGAGATCCGCGAACTCTGGCAGCGGTCCGACGCGCAGCTCGTGCACGCCCTGCGCCAGCGCGCACTCCGCCGAGCGCGTCACCGCGGCGCGCGAGCGGTAGACCGAGACCGAGGTGATCGGAAGCTCCGCGCGCGAGGCGACCGGCTTGAGCGCGTCGTCATCCTGCGCGACGGCGGCCGATGCAGCGGGCATCGTGAGGCACGAGAGCGGAGCGAGAAGAACAGCCGACGCGAGGAGCAGGTGTGCGGGCTTCATGGGCGCAGCCTATGGCAATCGCCCCGCGCCTGTCTCAGCCGCCGATCTCGAAGATGGCAAGAACCACGGCTCCGATCGCGACGACGACCGCGCCCACCCGCAGCGTGATCTTCCACGACCGCCGGCGCGCCTTCTCGCGCACCACCCACACGCACCCATCGGCCTCGCGCACCACGACGCCGCTCTTGATGAGCGGAACCAGATGCGCTTCGTCGATCCCGAGCGACGACGCGCGCCGCGCGCGCTCGGGCGCGTCGGCGTCCGCCTTCAGCAGCGTGCGGATCGGTCCGCGCTGCGAGAAGGCCATGGCGACCATCATCAGGGGTCCTGCGACGGACCCGACCATCGCGAATCCGCCGCCGCCGGGTGGGAAAGGAACGGGCATGCGGTCACTGTAGACCGCATGCCCGTCGTTCGCTGCAGAAACTCGGCGTCGTGACTCAGCCCTCGGCGCCGAGAACATCGCGGCCTTCGATACCGTCGGTCGTGAGGATGTGGAAGCTCGTCTTCACGAGGAAGTCGTACGACTGTCCGCCGTAGTAGCCGTTGGTTCCGAACGGGGTGTTGCGCGACCAGACCGAGCCGCTCGAATCGGCGACGCGCTGGTCCGCCTGCATCGAGCGCTGGCAGCCGACGAGCTCGATGTGGCCGTCGAAGAACAGGCTCGCGGGCGCGGAGTTGAAGCCGTGGTTGAACATCCACGGCGTCTTGCCGCCCGCGAAGTTCGGGTTGATCGGCGAGTCGGGCGTGTTCTGCAGCCAGTTGTGCTCGATCATGCGCGTCTTGAGCGACGGGTAGCGGCAGCGCGAGGTCGGCGGACTCTTGAAGCCCGTCTTGAGCGTGTTCGGATCGCTGTAGCCCTGTCCGTTCAGCGTCGCGCCGTTGCGGCCGAACACCTTCGGGTCGAACATCGCGGCGGGCGACCAGCAGTACGAGCTGTCCTCGTAGGCCGAGCCGTCGTAGGTGAACTCCGCGGCGCTCGTGAAGTACTTCGACACATTCGCGATGGCGATGGCATCCTTCGGCGCGTAGAAAGTCGGGTCGTAGAAGCGCTTGCCGACATAGTCGTGGAACGCCTTGACGCCCGGCATGCGGAACGATCCGTACGAATTGCCGCCGCCGGGATTCGGGCCGGTGCCGAAGTCCATCGGGATGTAGATGATCCAGTTGTAGCAAGCCTCCGGCCAGCCGTACCGCGCGCACTTGCCGCTCGAGCCGAGGAAGTAGCCCCACATCGCGCCGTTCACATCCCAGCCGAGGAGCTGCTGCGACGGGCAGGTGATCTGCGTCTTGTAGAGCTCGCAGTTGCCGTTCACCATGCCCGCGTCGTCGGGGCACGCGGTGAACTGACGGTCGTTCCAGTCGCCCGAGTAGATCTCGTTCGCGCTCGCGAGGTTCTTGAGGTTCGACACCGACTGCGAGACGAGCGCCTTGTCGCGCCCCTTCGCTACCGCGGGAAGAAGCAGCGCGATCAGGAGCGAGATGATCGACACGACGACGAGGAGCTCGACGATCGTGAACCCGGGCGCGGCATGGCGGGAGGTCGTTCGGGCGACGCGCAGCGATGCGTCAGGCATGGCAGTTCTCCGGGGGGCAGGTTGTCCGGGCGGGACGGTGTGCGAAGGAGCGAGACGCGCAGGAAGAGCACGAAACCCTGCGGATGCAGCGCATCATGACCGTTGGCCGCGCAGAAGGACAGCCGCGGCGCGCGGAATTGGCGAAATCCGCGCCGACGAACGCGTGCCGAAAAAGACAGCCGCCCGCGCGAGGCGGGCGGCTGTGGATCAGGCGTATGCCAGGCTGGGATCAGCCTTCGGCGCCGAGGACATCGCGGCCCTCGATGCCGTCGGTGGTCAGCATGTGGAAGCTCGTACGGACAAGGAAGTCGTACGACTGTCCGCCGAAGTAGCCGTTCGCACCGAGCGGCGTGTTCTTCGACCAGACCGAACCGGTCGTGCCGGAGCCGACGCGGTTGTCAGCAGCCATCGAGCGCTGGCAGCCGACGAGCTCGATGTGGCCGTCGAAGAAGAGGCAAGCGGGCGCCGAGTTGTAGCCCTGGTTGTAGAACCACGGGGTCGTGCCGCCGGCGAAGTTGCTGTTGATCGGCGAGTCCGGCGTGTTCTGGAGCCAGTTGTGCTCGATCATGCGGGTCTTGAGCGACGGATACTTGCAGCGCGAGGTCGGCGGGCTGCGGTAGGCAGCCTTGAGGTTCGCGGGGTTGTTGTAGCCGTTGCCGTTGAGCGCGGTGCTGTTGCGTCCGAAGACCGCGGCGTCGAACATCGCGGCGGGCGAGAAGCAGTACGAGCTGTCCTCGTAGTTCGTGCCGTCGTAGGTGAACTCCGCGGCGCTCGTGAAGTACTTCTGCACGTTCGCGAGCGGAACGACATCCTTCGGCGCGAAGAAGGTCGGGTCATAGAAGCGCTTGCCGACATAGGCCGCGAACGACTTGACGTTCGGGACGCGGAACGCGCCGTAGCCGTCCGAGAAATTGAGCGGCAGGTGGACGACCCAGTTGCCGCAGTTGCCCGGATAGCCGGTGCTCGCGCACTTGCCGGACGAACCGATGAAGTAGCCCCACATCGCGCCGGTCGTATCCCAACCGAGCAGCTGTGCCGGGGGGCACGCGACCGAGGCGAGATAGTTCGTGCACTGCGTCGGAGTACCGGCGCCGGCCACAAGGCCCGCGTCATCGGGGATCGCCGTGAACTGGCGGTCGCCCCAGTCGCCAGCGTAGATTTCATTCGCGCTGGCGAGGTTCTTGAGGTTTGCAACGGACTGCGAGATGAGGGCCTTGTCGCGACCCTTTGCCACTGCGGGGAGCAGCAGCGCGATGAGGAGAGAGATGATCGACACGACGACGAGGAGCTCGACGATCGTGAAGCCACCCTTACGATTCTGGTGAGCCATTGTGGACTCAACCTTTCTGCGGGTGTGACCCGCAACGGACGCCTCTCTGCGGCAATCGCTCCGTCCGGTCGAGTGCACTTCGACTCGGTGATTGCTGCACGCCCAGTTTGTTTGGCACACCGAAGACATGCGACGGCCGGTGTGCCTGGAACGCTGGCGGGAGAGTTCGCCAACGGCACCGTCATGGGTAAGAGTAACCACGGTTCGCGCGGGTGATAGTTTGGTGGCCGAAATCCGTGAAAATTGAGGATGAAGGAGGCAGAACCGCTGCGGCGGTCGCGGTGTCGTTCGGGCGGTTATCGCGCCCGTTTTGAGGCGGCGCCCGGGCTGACCCGGCCCGCCGGGCGGGTGGCTCGCTCGGGCGGCGGCGGGCGCTGGAAAGACAACGACCCCGCCGTGCGGCGGGGTCGCTGGTTGACCTTGCTTGGTCGGGGAGTTGGTCGGGCTTGCTCAGCGGCGACGGCGGCCGGCGAGGCCAGCGAGACCGAGGAGAGCCATCGCGCCCGGGGTCGGGACGAGGGTGCCGTTCACATCGACCATGAAGCGGCTCGGGGAGGCACCCGGCGGGGTGCCGAAGGCAAAGAACGCCTGGAACGCGTTGCTGCCGGCGTTGTTGAAGATGCCGAACGCGTTGATCGACGCGCCCGTGGTGGGGGCGTTGACGACGCGCCAGCCGTTTGCGGTGCTGGCGGCGTTGGCGCCCGTGAACTCGACGCCGATCCACCAGCCGCCGAGGCCGGCGTTCGAGGCGGTCTCGAGGTTGAGGGTGACGCCCTGGCTGGTGATGTCACCCGTGCTGACGAGCTGGGTCAGGCTGGCGGCTCCGCCACCGAGCGACGCGCTCGAGTAGAGCAGGTAGTTCGCGCCACGGCCGAAGTTCGTGCCGTCGTAGGTCATCTCGGCGGCGTAGATGTTGACGCCCACATCGACCAGCGCACCTGAGGCCACGAGGCGGCGGATGCCGACGATCGCGCTCTCGAGCGCGAGCTGGTTCTGGCCAGCGCCGACGGCCGTGAAGCAGTTCATGTAGGTGATGGCGCCGGCGCCCGGGTTGAAGCGGTTGCCGGTTTCGGTTCCGCCACCGTAGACGAGGGCGGCGTTCGAGCTGGCGGCGATCGCGAGGGCGAGGGCGCCCGCAGACAGGGAAACGACAGACTTCATTGTGATTCTCTCCGCGCCTGAGGGAAGGGACGGGACACCGCGGCGCACGGTGAACCGTTACAGCCCTGCGGACCCACTGATCTGGCGTGGAGGGGAGTGTCCGAGGGCGGTTCGCTGACGAACAGCACGCAACAGCGCGCAGCCCTCTCGGCCTCACTCCGACCCTTAAGGTGTCGCGGAAACCCTCCGTGTCAACCGACATCGGGAGATTTCCCACCGACCGTCGATTCTCGGACATCCGCGTGCGCAGCAGCGGCCCCAGATCGCCCAGAACCGCCACAATGAGCGCCATGAGAATCGTCAGCACTTGGTCGTTCGGACTCCGAGCCAACGAAGAGGCGTGGCCTTTGGTCGAGGCGGGCA
>CAIXEV010000177.1 GCA_903918555.1 uncultured bacterium
ACGCGCTCGCGAATGTGCTCGGCGCGCTGCGCCCGACGGTGCCCGCGGGCGGCCGCCTGCGCGTGGTCTTCGGCTGCGGCGGCGACCGGGACCGCACCAAGCGCCCGCGCATGGCGAAGGTCGCCTGCGAAGGCGCCGACGAGGTGATCGTGACGAGCGACAACCCGCGCACCGAGGATCCGCAGGCGATCATCGAGGAGATCCTCGCTGGCGTGCCGGGCGAGGCGCGCGCGCGCGTCGTGGTCGAGGCCGATCGCGCGCAGGCGATCGCGCTCGCCGTGTCGACCGCGCGCGAGGGCGACATCATCCTCATCGCCGGCAAGGGGCACGAGGACTACCAGATCATCGGCACCGAGAAGCGCAACTTCGACGATCGCCGCGAGGCCGAGGCGGCGCTGCGCATGCGGATGGCGAAGTAGACGAGCGGCGCGCGCCGCGCCGATCGTCTGGGTTCTCGGGTTGATCTCTCTTCGGAGTGCAGGATGGCAAGCGTGTTCCGTGTCCATTGCCCGTCGGTCCAGGCGATCGTGCTCGCAACCCGCGCCGAGGTCGTTCGTCGGCCGGCGCGCGAGGCGACCTCGCTCACGACCGACACGCGCGACGATCTTCGTGACGCGTGCTTCGTCGCGCTGAAGGGCGAGCGCTTCGATGGCCACGAGTTCGTGGCCGGCGCCGCCGCGGGTGGCGCCGCGTTCGTGATCGTCGAGCAGCCGCTCTCCGACGAGGCGCTCGCGCAGCTGCCGGCGGGTTTCGGCGTGCTGCGCGTCCGCTCGACGCGCGCCGCGCTCGGTGCGATCTCGCACGCGTGGCGCAAGAGCATCCTCCGTCTTCGCGTGGTCGCCGTGACCGGAAGCGCGGGCAAGACGACGACGCGGCGGTTG
This sequence comes from uncultured bacterium, assembly GCA_903918555.1. GTDB lineage: Bacteria > Planctomycetota > Phycisphaerae > Phycisphaerales > SM1A02 > QWPT01. The sequence goes on from CAIXEV010000177.1 coordinate 882, forward strand.
ATGGAGGGAATCCTCTCCGAGGCCGGCGTCACCCACGCGAGCCCGAAGAGCTTCAACAACGACATCGGCGTGCCGCTGACGCTACTCTCGACGCCCGACGACGCGAACTACCTCGTCGCCGAGATCGGCATGAACCATCCGGGCGAGATCCTTCCGCTCACCGAGCTCGCGGAGCCGGAGGTCGCGATCATCACGCTCGCCGGGCGGGCGCACCTCGAGGGCCTCGGCTCGGTCGAGGCGGTCGCCACGGAGAAGGCGTCGATCCTCGCCGGCGTGTCCGCGGTGGGCGTCGGGGTCGTGAACGGCGACAACCCGCCGCTCGTCGCCGCGGTCGAGTCGCTTGCGGCGGAGGATCGTGGCCCATCGAGGGTCGTGCGCTTCGGAAAGGGCGCGGGCTGCCACTATCGCCTTGTCGGGCGCGAGACGACGGGATCGGGCCAGGAGATCCTCGTGACGGTTCCGCGCGCCTTCAGGGTCGAGTCTGGCGCCGAGGACGGCGAACTCGTCGGTGAGACGGGTCCGCGGCGCTACACCCTCGCGATGCCTGGCGAGCACAACGCCCTCAACGCGCTCGCGGCGATCGCCGCGGCGACCGAGATGCACATCCCCGACGAGGCGATCCGCCGCGGGCTCGCCAAGGTGGCGGCGTCCGACATGCGGCTCGAGCGCGTCGAGGTGGCGGGGCGGGTCATCTACAACGACGCCTACAACGCGAATCCCGACGCCATGATCGCGTCGCTCGCGGCCTTCGCAGAGCTGGCTGCGGACGCGCCGCGCCGGGTCGCGATCCTCGGCGAGATGCGCGAGCTCGGCGCCGACGCGCGGGTGCTGCACGCCGAGGTCGGCCGTGCGGCCGCTGCACGGCTCGGCGCGGGCGACGCGCTGGTTGCCGTCGGCCCGCACGCCGACGCCCTCGTCGAGGCTGCGCGGGCCGCGGGCTTCGGCGGCGACCTGCGCGCCGCGCCCGAGTTCTCCGAGTCCTTCGCCGCCGAGAGCGCGGCGGTCGTACCTTCAGGCAGCGCCGTGCTTCTCAAGGGAAGCCGCGGCGCCCGCATGGAGCGTTTCCTCGAGCCGCTGCGCTCGGCCTTCGGCTCCGCGTGACGCCCGGACTTTGAAGCCGCAGGCCGCCGATTCCCGATAGACCAAGCCGCGAATGTTCTACATCCTGACGACGCGATTCCAAGGCTGGCTCGACGAGGCGGGGCTCTACCGCGTCATCCAGGTCTTCACGCAGCTCGAGTTCCGGGCGCTCGCGGCGGGGTTGTGCTCGTTCCTCCTCGTGATCCTGCTCGGGCCGCGAACCATCGCGTACCTCAAGCGGCTCAAGGTCGGCGACAACCCCGAGTTCTACAACCAGGAACTCAACAGCCTGAACCACTCGAAGAAGGACACGCCCACGATGGGCGGGATCCTGATCTGCGGGGCGATCCTGGCCTCGCTCTTCCTCTTCGCCGACTTCGTCCACTCGCGCTATGTGCACCTCTCGATCGTGGTGCTCGTCTGGCTCGCCGCCGTCGGCGCGTTCGACGACTGGCTGAAGTTGACCGCCGCCCGCCGCGCGGCCGGCACCCGCGAGGGGCTCTTCGCGAAGGAGAAGCTCCTCTTCCAGCTCGGTTGCGGCGCGCTCGTCGCGTTCTTCCTCTACCAGGCGGCGGATCCGGCGACCAACCCCGCCGCCGTCTCGCTGAACCTTCCGTTCCAGCGGACCTACGAGCCGTCGACGCTCTCGAACATCGGCGGCGCACTCCTGAACCCGACGGTCATCATCCTCGGGATCGGCTGGTATGTCTTCCTCGGCACCATGTGGATCGCGGGCACCTCGAACGCGGTCAACATCGCGGACGGCATGGACGGGCTCGCGGCGGGCACCATGTCGATCGTCAGCTTCGTGCTGATGGTGCTCTGCTGGGTGTCGAGCAACCAGACAGCCTCGCAGTACCTGCTCGTTCCGTATGTGCCGGGCGCCAAGGAGCTGATGGTGCTCACGGGCGCGATGGGCGGCGCGTGCCTCGGGTTCCTCTGGTTCAACTGCAACCCCGCGCGCGTCTTCATGGGCGACACCGGCTCGCTCGCGCTCGGCGGCCTCCTCGCCTTCGTCGCCTTCTCGATCCGCCAGGAACTTCTCCTGCCGCTCATCGCGGGCATCTTCTACATCGAGCTTGGCAGCACCGCCCTCCAGGTGGCGTACTTCAAGTCGACGGGTGGAAAGCGCATCTTCCGCTGCGCCCCGATCCACCATCACTTCCACCTCGGCGGCTGGAGCGAGAGCCAGGTCGTCGTGCGGTTCTGGATCATCACCGCGGTCCTCGGCGCGCTTGCGCTCGTATCCGTGAAGCTGCGCTGATTCGCACCGCCCGATCCGCGTCGTCTCGCGTACCTTTCCCACATGGCATGGATGTCGGACCGACCGAAGCAGGGCGCACGCCGCGCCTTCAGCCGCTTCGACCGCAGGGTCGGCGCGCTGGCGGTCCTCGCGCTCGGCGTCCTCTGCATCCTGTCGCTCCAGCTCATGCGGCTGTCGGTGGTCGAGCACAGCGTCCACCGCACGAATGTCGAGCGCTTTCTCGTCACCAAGCGGCTTCTGCCCGCGCCGCGCGGGCGCATCCTCGACCGTCGCGGAGAGGTGCTGGCGGCCGACCGCGCGAGCTGGGATGTGCTCATCGCGTACGACGCCATCGCAGGCCGCTGGGCGAGCGACATGGCGCGGCGCGAGCTGGTCGCCGAGCTTGGCCGCTCGCGGTGGCTCGAACTCTCGGCCGGCGAGCGTGCGGCCGCGCTCCTCGAGCGGCAGCGGAAGTTCGACGGCATCCTCGACACGGTCTACGCCCGCATCATGGAGGCGGGGCGCTTCGATCAGGCGGAGCTCGACCGGCGCCTCGACGCCGTGCTCTCGCGCGCGGCGCGGGAGTCGACCTCGCGGCGGCAGGCGCTCGCCGAACGCGAGACGCGCCTCTTCGGCGAGGACGCCCGCCTCGCGGACATCGACCGCGAGCGCGTCGCCTCGCAGCGCGGATCGCATGTGATTTTGCCCGATGTTCCCGACGAAGTCGCCTTCTATTTCCAGCGCCTCGCGGAGGAGCTGCCCGGCGCCATCGAGGTCGAGCCGTCGACGCGGCGCACGCGGCCGTGGGACCAGGTGGTGTTCGACCTTGACCGCTCCGACTTCCCGTCGCCGATCCGTTCGTCGAAGCCCGCCACGGTGACGCTCAATGGCGTCGCGGATCACCTCGTCGGCACCACGCGTTCGCAGGTCTTCGCCGACGAACTTGCGCGGCGGCCGCTTGTCAACGCAGAGACGGGCGAGATCGTCGACCTCGGCGGATACCGCGCCGATCGCGATGTCGTCGGCGCGAGCGGCGTCGAGCGCGCGCGCGAGTCGACGCTGCGCGGCCTGCGCGGCGTGATCGAGCGCCAGCTCGAGCGCGAGACCGAGCGGCGGCTCGATCCGGTTCCGGGCGGCGACACCCGGCTCACGATCGACATTCGGCTGCAGTCGCGCATTCAGGCGCTCTTCGCGCCCGAGTCGAAGCTCGCGACGATCCAGCAGTACCAGCGGGGCGTCGACCGCGAGGGCAACCCGCGCGGCGGCCCGCTCCCGCTCGGGTACGAGCTCGACGGCGCCGTGGTGGTGCTCGAGATCGAGACCGGCTAGATCCTCGCCGCCGTGAGCCATCCGACGATCGCGGACGGCGCGCTGATGTCGGAGGAGCGGCGTGCGCGCGACGCTCCCGGCATCTTCCGTCCCGTCGAGGGCGTCTATCCGCCCGGCTCGATCCTCAAGCCGATCGTGCTCTGCGCGGCCGCCGCCGAGGGCGTGGTGCGGCCGGGCGACGAGATCGACTGCAAGGGGCACTACTTCGCGGATCGAAACGACGCGGCGCGCTGCTGGATCTACCGGCCCGCGGAAGGGCGCAGCACGACGCATGGCCCGCTCGACGCGCGCGGCGCGCTCGCGCGCAGCTGCAACATCTACTTCTACACGCTCGCCGCGCGCCTCGGTCCGGAGCGGCTCGCATCGTGGTTCGGACGCTTCGGCATCGGGCGCCCGCTCGGCACCGAGCTTGGCTTCGGAGCGTCCGACTCGGGCGCTCTGCGCGGCGAGGCTGCGGGAATCCTGCCGACGGAAGCGCAGCTTGCGGAGCTCAAGGAGCGCGGCGACCGCGTGTCGCCTCTCCTGCTCGGCATCGGGCAAGGGCCGCTCGCGTGGACGCCGATGCACGCAGCGAACGCCTTCGCGACGATCGCGCGCGGCGGGCGCGTCCTCCAGCCGCACTTCATCCGCGGCGAGGCGCGGGCTCCGGGGGTCGATCTCGGCATCCCGCGCGCCGCGATCGACGCGGCGCTCGCGGGCCTGCGGGGCTCGGTGAACGAGGACTACGGCACCGGCAACCACATCACGCTCGACGGCGGCGTCCGCGAGCCGCTCTTTGGGTTCGACGATCTCGATGTCTGGGGGAAGACCGGCACGGCCACGGCGCCGCTTCTCGCGCTCGACGGGGACCGCGACGGGAAGCCCGAGACGCGCGTGCGCACCGATCACGCGTGGTTCGTCGGGCTCGTCGCAGAGAAGGGCGGCGCGCCGAGGTACGCGGTGGCGGTGCTGCTTGAGAACGGCGGATCCGGCGGCAAGGTCGCGGGGCCCGTGGGCGCGGCGGTGATGCGCGCGATCGCGGCCGAAGGCTATCTCGGCGAGCGCGCCCGCCACGGTTCGGGCGGGGTGCCCACGCCATGAGCCCGCGCGCATTCACGCCCGCCGAACTCTACGAGGGCACGGAGCCCGCGCCGCGGCCGCGCGTTCGTCTCGGTTCACCGGCGTGGATCTCGGTCGGCGCGGCGCTTGCGCTCTCGATCCTCGGCGTCGTGGCGATCTCGACCACCGAGCCGGGCCTCGCGGCGCGGCAGGCGGTCTACCTCGTGGTCGGCGTGGCCGCGGCCGCGCTCGCGACGCTCGCGCCGCCCCAGTCGTTGCGGATGGTGTCGTGGTTCGTCCTTGCGCTTGCCGTGGCGCTCCTCGTCTTCGTCCTGCTTCCCTTCATTCCCAAGTCGATCGTGACGCCGCGCAACGGCGCGCGCGCCTGGATCGACCTCGGCATCGTCGACTTCCAGCCGTCGGAGCTCGCGAAGATCGCCTTCATCCTCTGCCTTTCGCAGTGGCTCTCGCTGCGCGGAAGCCCGCGCACCGTGCGTGCGCTGCTCGTGCCCGCGCTCCTCCTCATGGTGCTCGTCGGGCTGATCGTGCTCGAGCCCGACCTTGGTTCGGCGCTCCTCTTCTTCCCGACGATCCTCGCGATGCTGATCGCGGCAGGCGCGCGCTGGCGCCATGTCGTCACCGCGCTCGTCGTCGCGGCGGCGATCGTGCCGATCGGATACTTCGCGGCGCTGAAGCCGTACCAGCGCGCGCGCATCGACGCGATCGTCGCGCAGGTGAAGGGCGACACGCGCTTCGAGCGCGACATCGGCTTCCAAGGCTGGCGCGCGATGCGGCTCGTCGGCTCGGGTGGACTCCTCGGAAACGACGCCGATCACGCGCGCGCGCTCGTCGTCTTCAACGCGCTCCCCGAGGAGCACAACGACATGATCTTCGCCGTCGTCTCGTGCCGCTTCGGCATGCTCGGCGGCGCCGCCACGCTGATCTGCTACGGCCTGTACCTCTTCGGCGCGCTCGCCGTGGCCGTCTCCACGCGGGACGGCTTCTCGAAGCTCGTCGCCGTGGGCATCGGTGCGCTGCTCTTCTCGCAGATGGTGGTGAACATCGGCATGACGATCGGACTCCTTCCGATCACCGGCGTGACGCTCCCGTTCGTGAGCTACGGAGGCAGCAGCCTCGTCGCGTGCTGGGCGCTGACAGGCGTCCTCGTGAGCGTGGGAATCAGGCCGCCTGCGGGCGGAGACAAGGATCCATTCGATGCGTGACTCGCAGTCCAAGCATGAGCGCGGAGGCGAACCCGAGCGGGCCGCCCGCGAGGCAGAGCTCGCGAAGTGGCTGGCGTTCGACCCGGAGCCCGAGGCGATCGCCTGCGACGACGCTGCGCGCGCGCAGCTCTCGCGGCTCGGTGTCGAGCTGTCGAGCGCGGAGGAGGCGCTGCTCGCGCGCTACCTCGGCATGTTGTTCGCGACGAACGAGCGCTTCAACCTCACGCGCATCGACAAGGAGAGCGCCTGGACGCGGCATGTCGTCGACAGCCTGACGCTGCTCGGGCCGCTCGCCTCGATGGACACGGTCGAGAGCGTGATCGACATCGGCTCCGGCGGCGGGCTCCCCGCGATTCCGCTCGCGATCGCGCGCCCGGACATCGGCTTCACGCTGCTCGAGGCGACCGGCAAGAAGGCCCGGTTCCTCGAGGCGGTGGCGGCGCGTCTTGGGCTCGCGAACATCGCTGTCATGCAGACGCGCGCGGAGACCGCTGCGCGCGGAGCGCTCCGCGAGAAGTTCGATGTGGCGACCTCGCGTGCGGTCGGCGCGCTCGATGGCCTTGCGTTGCTCTCGATCCCGCTCCTGCGGATCGGCGGACTCATGCTCGCGATCAAGGGCGAGCGCGCGCCCGAGGAGATCGTGGCTGCGAAGCAGATGCTGTACGAACTCCACAGCGCCGTGGTCGGCGAGATCCGGACGGAGACAAACACGATCATCGCGATCGAGAAGCAGCGAAAGACGCCTGCGAAGTTTCCGTGAGCGCGGCGCTCGCCCGGCTCAGCGCGACTCGAGGAGAAGCGCGCGGACGGCCGTGGCGAAGCGCTGGACCGACCCCTCGTCAAGCTTGTAGGTTCCGCCGCGAAGACCGAGCTGCGCAGGGAGATCGGTGAGTGCGATCGGGGAACCGTTGGCGCGCTCGACCAGAGAAAGCTCGGCCCGGACGGGCGAGGCGTCGCGGAACAGCGTGATGGCGAGGCGCTGTTCGCAGCCTTCATCGGAGCGGTCGATCGATCCATGCGCGCGACCGGACACGACTTCGGAAGCCGAAGGGGAGACCGATGGGGAGGCCGATGGGGAGACCGATGGGGAGGCCGACGGGGAGGCCGACGGGGAGGCCGACGGGGAGGCATTCGCAGCGCGTGCGGCGGGCAGCCCGTGGTGGAGCTCGACGCGGACAGGAAGCGACCCGAAGCCTGCGCCCGCCGACTGCTCGATGTGGTGGGCGATATCGTGACTGGCGTCGTGACTGATGTCGTCCGCGATGCGTCCGACCGACAGCACGAGCGACCCGTTGCGGCCGATTCGCCATCGGAGGACTGCGGTGGTCGCGGCGGGCTCGGGGGCGCGGCGCGCGTATTCGGTCGGCTTTGGTGCCATGCGGGTCATCGTGGTGCCCCCAGTACGCGCGCGAGGATCTTCGTCGCGCGCTCGATTCCCTTGCCCGACTTCGAGATGGTGTTCGCGAGGCCGTCGAAGAACACGCAGAGCGCGAGGAGATCCTCGATCTTCTGGTCGTGCGCCTTCTCGCGCTCGTTTCTGCGGCCGCTGCGCTGCGAGATCTTCGAGCCCGAGACCTTGCAGCCACCGAGCTGCTCGAT
>CAIXEV010000178.1 GCA_903918555.1 uncultured bacterium
CGGCGGCAACCTCGTCTTCGTGCAGCTCGCCGTCACGAACGAAGGCCAGTTCTCCCAGCGCGGTGCCAGCATCGCGGTGAACCAGGGCCTTTCCTCGGAGTCCGGCGGCGTCTGCTACCTGAAGGGCTCCGTGCTCGCCGAAACCGTCTCGACCGCGGTCGGCGGCCAGAACCGCGTCGCGGGCGACACCGATGTCTTCGCCGACTACACGAACGCCGGCGCAACCATCATCCAGCGCGGCATCCTCTACATCTACGGTTCGCTCGTGAACACGGGCACGATCACGGGCCAGTTCAACAACGGCTTCCTGCCGCCCGAGCCGGGCGACGGCTACTCGGTGAGCGGCGACTACATCATGTCGGCCGACGCGTCGGTCATCCTCTCGGATCCCGTCTGGTGGCTGCGCACGAGCGGCAACTTCGATGTCGCGATCAACGACGCGAGCCGCTTCGACTTCGGCCAGGCGACGCTCGAGCTCGCGAGCGACAACCCCAAGGCCCCGCAGTCGGCCGAGGTGCTGTCGCGCGACCTCGGCGCCGCCGACGCAGGCTTCGCGACGACGAACTTTCCGCTCGGGTCGCTCCGCCTGCGGGCCGGAGCGAATGCCGAACTCGTCGACAACCACAACAATGCGCCGGGCAAGCAAGCCGAGGCGATCTACACGCAGGAACTCGTCGTGCCCGCGGGCGCGACCCTCGTGACGAACGGCCTCAAGGTCTACACGCGCACGGCGACGATCGCAGGCACGGTCTCGAACCCGAGCGACATCGTCGTCGTCCCCGGCACGCCGCCGTGCGTCGCCGACATCGTGGCCGACGGCGTGGTGAACGGCGCCGACCTCGCGCTCGTCCTCACCAACTGGGGCCCGTGCGCGACGAGCACCTGCGTCGCCGACATCGACCGCGACGGCACCGTGGGCGGGTCGGACCTCTCGGTCGTCCTCGCCGCATGGGGCGGCTGCGCGAACTGAGTTCTGCCCCAAGTCTGCTCAAGCTCCAGCACGAAACAAGACAGGAATTCCGACACGACAGCCGAGGTCGCCGCGCCCGATTCCTGTGTCTCTCTCTGAACGCATCGCCCTCTCCGTGTGCGACAGCATCGGGTGGGGTTGCAAAAACGGTCACCGAAGGAACCAACCGCACGCACCCGGCTCGGAGCACCCGGCCAGGGGCGTGAAACGCGGGGGACCGCCAACAACCGTCATCATCCTCCTCGCGAACGGGCGGGCCTTCCGGGTCCCGCCCGTTGGCGTTTTGGCAAGCGGACGCACCGCGCGATAACCGTCGGCGCGGGGCCCGACGCGTCATCCGCGCACATTTTCCAACACTCCACCGAGCGGCGACGGGCGATTTCCTGTCTTCAAGCACGGGGGGGCCGAGCCCCTCGTGTCTTGAAGCCTCAGGAGTCCCCAGATGAAGAATGTCGCCCGAATTGGTGTTGGCCGCAGCGCGCGCGCACTCATGACCGTCGCGGCCGCGAGCGCTGCGCTCGCGTTTCCCGCATCGGCCCGCGCCCAGTCCGCCTGCGACGCGGATCTCGACGGCAGCGGCGTGGTGAACGGCGCGGACCTCACCGAGGTGCTCGTGAAGTGGGGGGCATGCTCCGGGTGCTCGGCCGACATCAATGACGACGGCATCGTCAACGGAAGCGATCTTGCGACGCTGCTCATCTACTGGGGCGAGACCTGCGTGCAGGGGCCCGTCATCAAGTCGATCTCGCCGACGAGCGGCCCGCGCTGGGGCGGCACGGAAATCGTGATCAACGGCAGCAACCTCGGGTCGGTGCACGAGGTCGTCATCGGCGACCGCGCCGCCGCGATCCTCTCCGTCAGCGAGACCACGCTCACGGTGGTCACGGCCGCGGGCGATGTCGGCCCCGCCGATGTCGTCGTCGAGGCCCCGTCGAGCGCCGACACGCTCGAGGGTGCGTTCACCTACACCGCGACGCAGGCACCGTCGTGGGCCACCGTGCTCGAGGAGACGCCCGACCCGAAGGTCGTCACCGACCCCGCGGTGCGCGCCGCGATCGAGGCATCGGGTCTTCCGTGGCGCGTGTATGCCAACGGCAGCGGCTTCAACGGCGAGCCGATCGAACTCGTGCTCATCCCCGGCGGCTCGTTTCAGATGGGTTGCGTGCAAGCCGCCGACGGCACGACCTGCCCTCTCGACGCGACGCCCGCGCACCCCGTCGAGCTGCGCGACTTCTACATCGGGCTCACCGAGGTCACGCAGGCCGAGTGGGTCTCGTGGGTCCCTTGGGCGGGGAATCCCTCGCCATCCTCGAACGAGGTCGGCGCTTCGTCGTTCCCCGTTCACGGGTTGCAGAAGTGGCAGGCCCAGGACTTCGTCGCCGCGAGCGGGACGCGCTTCCCCACCGAGGCCGAGTGGGAGCGCGCGTACCGCGGGGGATCGAACGCCGCGTTCTATACCGGAACGAACTCCATCTTCGATCTCACGGACAGTTTCAACTGCCCCGCGTGGACCTGCTTCCCAGGCCCTGTCCGCGACCAGCCGCTCAACGGGTTCGGCCTGTACGGCATGGGCGGCAATGTCAGCGAGTTCGTCCGAGACCCCTACGCGGGCGACTACTACCAGAACAGCCCCGAGTTCGATCCGCGTGGGCCGAAGTCTGGGCCTGATCTCCTGCGCGGCGGCAACTACGAGACGGACACCGGCGATGCGACCCAGGTCGCGTTGGTCACGGCATACGGCCGCCGTCCGGCCGCCTACGCAGGCATCGCGCCGTACACCTATGGGTTCCGCGTGGCGAAGGATGTGCCGCTCGATGTCGTCGCTACGGGGTTCTCGCCCAATCTCGGCAGCGTGGAAGGCGGGCAGACCATCACGGTCACAGGGCGCAACCTCGACGCCGTCACTGGCGTGCGCTTTGCGTGCTCGCCCACGTCCGGGGGCAAGGCCACGATCGTGTCGAAGTCGTACTCGACGCTGACCTTCCTGACGCCGCCGGGCGAGCCGGGCGGCTGCTCGCTCATCTACCTCGACTGGTACAGCGCCGATGGCTCCACGAGCGGCTCGGTGCCGATCGCGAACGCGTTCGAGTATGTGAATATCTCGGCGCCCTACTGGGCGACCGCGCTCGAATCGCTCCCCGATCCCGCGGTCGTGACCGACCCCGCGCTGCGCCAGGCGATCATCGCCACCGGTCTTGCGTGGCGAGTGGTCCACAACGAGACGCAGATCGAGATGGTGCTCATTCCCGCGGGATCATTTGAGATGGGATGCACCGCGAGCAATCCTGCCTATTGCGGCGGAAACGAGACCCCCGCGCACGCCGTCACGCTGACTCAGCCCTACTACATGGCGCGTTACGAAGTCACGCAGGCGCAGTGGGCGAGCGTGATGGGGTGGAATGCATCGGTGTTCCAAGGCCCGATGTATCCCGACGCCGCCAATCGCCCCGCGGAGAATCTGTTCTGGGCGGACGCGCGCGACTTCAGCTGCATGACGGGCATGCGCATGCCGACCGAGGCGGAGTGGGAGTACGCGTACCGCGCGGGTTCCACGACCGACTTCTATGCGACCGCGGGCTTCCCGAACGGAACCGACGACCCCGCCGCCGCAGACGCGATCGGCTGGTTCGGCTCCATCGACCCCACCTACGCAGGAGGATTCCGCCCTGCGTGTTCCGCCAACTCGGGCGGACAGACGCATGTCGTCGGCCTCAAGCCTGCGAATGGATTCGGACTCCATGACATGGCGGGCAATGTGGCGGAACTCGTCGCCGACCGCTTCGGCCAGTACCAGGCTGCGGCGCAGACGGACCCGATGGGCGCCGCCAGCGGCATCGCCCGCATCACGCGCGGCGGCTCGTGGTACTTCCGATGCGACTTCATGCGCGCTTCGAAGCGCGTGCAGGACTACTACTTCAACGGAGGCGATATCGGCTTCCGCCCCGTGATGGATGCGGGCGGTCCGAACTCGATCTCGATCGCATCCGTGTCGCCCGCAACCGGTCCGACGACCGGCGGCACGACCATCACGATCACGGGCAGTGGCTTCAACTGCGGCAGCGTCGTCTTCGTCTCGGGTGGAACCGGCTTCTATAGCGGCTACGTCTACGACATCAACGTCGTGAACGACCGCACGATCGTCTTCACGCTTCCGCCGGGCAACGCAGGCACCTGTTCGATCGGGGTGATGGATCGTCTCACAACGGGATGGTCCTATCGTTATGACTCGTTCACCTACTTCGTACCTGCACCCGTGGTCACCACGATCTCGCCGCTCGTCGGCCCTGTCTCGGGTGGCACGCCCGTGATGATCAAGGGCGCGAACCTGATGAATGCGACGGCTGTCAGCATCGGCGGCGTGCCCGCGAGCAGCTTTGCGGTGGTGGACTCGGGGACCGTCACGGCGGTCACGCCGCCCGGCCTGGCCGGCACCGCCAGCGTGTCGGTCACGACCCCAGGCGGCACCTCGACGCTCGCGAACGCGTTTGGCTATTACCAGCCCGCCGCGTCGTGGTACACGACGATCGAGGCCGCCCCTGATCCCGCGGTCGTGACGGGGGCCTCGGTCCGCGAGGCGATCCTCGCAACGGGTCTCCCGTGGCGCGTGCGCGACAACCTCACGCAGATCGAGATGCTGCTCATCCCTGCAGGCTCCTTCGCCATGGGCGGCTCGCCATCGGTGAACTTCGCCGCCCTGGCCTCCGAGCTTCCCGTCCACACCGTCACGATCAGCATGCCGTTCTACATCGGACGCTACGAGGTGACGCAGGGACAGTGGACGGCGATCATGGGCTTGAACCCGTCGGCGCAGCAGGGATACGCCGACTCGGACCTTCGCCCGGTCGAGATGGTGACATGGCCGAGAGCGCAGGCTTTCAACCAGGCCACGGGATTCCGCCTTCCGACCGAAGCGGAGTGGGAGTACGCCTGCCGTGCCGGAACCTCGACCGCGTTCCACAACGGCAGCAACGACGGGGCGGTCGGCGTCATCGCGTGGTACTACCTCAACGCGAACTGGCAGACGCGTCCCGTCGGGCAACTCCAGCCCAACGCCTTCGGCCTCTACGACATGTCGGGCAACGCCGCCGAGTGGGTGAAAGACTGGTACTCGGACACCTACTACGCCTCGAGCCCGGCCGTCGACCCGCAGGGCCCTGCGACGGGCGTGTACCGCATCAGCCGTGGCGGACAGGCCGGCAGCATCACGCGCTGGCTTCGGTCGGCGGCGCGCTGGGCCGACGAGCCCGAGTTGCCCTACCTCAACACGGGCTTCCGAGTCGTGCGCGAGCCGTAAGCCGTGGCGGCAGCGCCGCAATCGGCCTGAAGTCTTCATCTCCTCCTTGCCGACGGGCGGGCCTTCCGGGCTCGCCCGTCGGCATTGGCGCATCGGCGGAAGAACGCCGCCAATAACCCTCGCCGCCGCACGCGATGAGAGATGCCCGGCGCGGCACTTCCTGGATTTCGCCTGTTCGACCGAGGCGCTTGACCTTCGTTCCTGTGTGTGGTGCCTGAGGGCTGTTCGTCCCTCTCTGGAGATCCACATGCACTCGCACACCGACCCCGCTCGTCGCCCGATTTCGTCCTCGACCCGGTCCCCAATCCGCTCCCCGCGCCTCGGCCGCGTGGCGCAGCTCTTCGCTGCGGGCGCGCTTCTCCTTTCGCCCGCCGCCGCGCACGCGCAATCCGCCTGCGACGCCGACTTCGACGGCAACGGCGAGGTGAACGGCGCCGACCTGACCGTGATGCTCGTCAGCTGGGGCGCGTGCAAGGGCTGCTCGGCCGACATCGTCAGGGACGGCTTGGTGGACGGCAGCGACCTCGCGTCGTTTCTGATCCTCTGGGGCGAGGCCTGCGTGAAGGACCCCGTCGTCAAGTCGATCGAGCCCGCGACCGCGCCGCGCTGGGGCGGCGTCGATGTCGTGATCACGGGCAGCAACCTAGAGAACAGTTCGGTGATGTTCGGGACCACCTTCGGCTCCGTGCGGTCTGCGAGCGACACCCAGATCATCGTCACCGCGCCGCCGCTTGATCCGGGCGTGACCGATGTCACCGTCAGCAAGTCCGACGGCTCCGGCTCCACCACGGTCGACGGCGCCTTCACGGTGACGGCGACCTTGGCGCCCGAGTGGGCCACCGTCGTCGAGGAATTCCCCGACCCGAAGGTCGTCACCGACCCCGCGGTGCTCGAGGCGATCGAGGCATCAGGCCTCCCGTGGCGCGTGCTGGCAGGCAACAACGGGCTCCAGGGCGAACCGATCCCGATGGTGCTCATTCCGAGCGGCAGCTTCATCCGCGGCTGCGGACAGCCGGCGCTGAGCGCGTCTTGTCCGCCCGACGCCATCCCGGCGCTCGCCATCGACATGCCCGCGTTCTACATCGGTGAGACCGAGATCAAGCAGTCGCACTTCACCTCGCGTTGGTTGCCGAACACCTCGGCCAACCAGGGGAGTTCGCCCGGTGCAACGGACAGTCATCCCGTCGAGAACCTGTTCCCGTGGTTTCAGGACTTCTTCCTTACCATGACGAGCTGCCGGCTGCCCACGGAGGCGGAGTGGGAGTACGCGTATCGCGCGGGGACGCAGACGGCGTTCTACACCGGCTTCAACGATCCCACCGCTCCGACGCTGCCGGGATGGTTCTGCGGGCCATGCGCAACGCAACCTGTGGCGCAGCTCGCGCCGAACGGCTTCGGTCTCTACGACATGGCTGGAAATGTCGCCGAGCAGACGAGCGACTGGTACCAGGCCGACTACTACGCGACCAGCGCGGGCTACTCGTACAACCCGCAGGGGCCGGCCTTCGGAGTCACGAAAGTGGTGCGCGGCGGCAGCTGGAACACCACCGACTTGACCGAAGCGTCCGCGTACATGCGGGCAACGACGGGCACGACGATTCCCGGCGCGCTCGGTCTCCGAGTCGCGAAGAGCGTTCCGTCGAACGCCGTTCTCACGGGCGTGTCCCCGAAGCGGGGGCTGGGCACCGGCGGGGCGTTGATCAAGATCACGGGCCAGAACCTGACGGATGTGACCGGGGTCTACTTCGGTGGTCAGTATCCCCCGTCTCCCGGGAGCGCCAATCAAGCGACCATCGTCAGCAAGAAGTGGGGCGAGATCCAAGTGCAGCTTCCGCCGTCGGGCGCCGGCTCGGATCCCATCGACATCCATGTCACCCTGCCCGGGCAGGTCGCGACGCTGTCGCAGTCGTTCCAGTACGCAAACCTCGATTGGGCGATCATCCTCGACTACTACCCGAATGGGTTCATCGTCTACAACGACCAGTTGCGCGGCAAGATCGTCAAGTCGGGTCTTCCCGCGCGCGTGCGTCATCGCGCCACCGGCATGGAGATGCTGCTCGTTCCGGAAGGCACCTACAACATGGGTTGCTCTGCGTCGCAGGACTTCGCGTGCAGCGACGACGAGCTTCCGGTACATCCGGTCACGATCACCGAGCCCTTCTATCTCGCGCGCTACGAGTGGAAGAACTCGGAGCATCCGAACGGCTTTTTCCCGCAACTGACCACGCCGGTCACTCGGTACAGCTGGAACCAGCTCGCGCCGATCCTCCAGTCCTACGGGCTTCGTTTCCCGACCGAGGCGGAGTGGGAGTATGCGTACCGCGCCGGCACCGCGACCGCGTACCACGCCGCGTTCAACAGCAACCCCAGCTACATCAACGGAAGCAACCTGGAGTCGCTGAAGTGGGTGATCGGCTGCCTCGGCACCAACATCGAAAACCCACCGCAGTGCGGGGCAGGCCAGTGGGC
>CAIXEV010000179.1 GCA_903918555.1 uncultured bacterium
ACCACGAGGATCGGAGCGCTGATGACGAGCATCAGCATGAACGCGTCGCGCACGATGTCGATCGCCTCGAGATCCATCATGTACCTCCGAGCGGAGCCATGACTCCGCTGAGCAGCGAGCTGACGACGAGCGACCATCCGTCCACGAGGACGAAGAGGAGCAGCTTGAACGGTAGCGACACGAGGACGGGCGGCAGCATCATCATGCCCATCGAGACGAGCAGGCTCGAGATCACCATGTCGATCACGAGGAACGGCAGGTAGATGCGGAAACCGATGAGAAACGCGGTCTTGAGCTCGGAGATCACGAACGACGGGATGAGCGAGAGGAGATCGACATCCTCCTCCCAGGTGAGGTTCTCCGGCGAGGAGACATCGATGCCGCGGTGCTCGAGGATCATGAGCACGGTCGGGACATTGCCCGTCGCCTCAATCTGCGCGATCATGAACTCGCGCAGCGGCTTCTTCGCGCCTTCCCACGCGACGAGCTGGTTCTTCTGCTCGCCGCGCGCGTACGGGCCGAGTCCTTCGTCCCACATGCGCGAGAATGTCGGGCTCATCGCCACCGCGGTGAGCAGCACCGAGAGGCCGACGACCACCTGCGACGGCGGCAGCGTCTGCGTGCCGAGCGCCTGGCGCAGGAGCCCGAGCACGACCACCATGCGGGTGAACGAGGTGCAGAGGATCAGGATCGCGGGCGCGATCGTCAGGATCGTGAGGAGGAGGATGACATTGAGCGCGGCGCTGAGGCCGCCCTCGAAGCCGGGCACGCTCTTCGCGGCATCCTCGACGACGCCGATCGGGTTGATCGATTCGAGCGCAGGCGCCGCCTGGGCGAGCAGCGACATCATCGCGTCACCCCGCGGCGGCGGGTCAGGTCGATCGTCTCGATCTCGGCGCTGCGCACGGAGGCGGGCAGGCTCGAGCGGGCGTCGTTGCGCTGCGCGTTGGCGGCGGAGCGGCGATCGGCGAGGACCGGCGCGTCGAACTCGCGGTCGGAACTGCGGAGCAGCGAGTCGAAGGTGAACTGGCCGGTGCCGCGGGCGCCGGCCTCGCAGCGGGCCATGAGGTCGGCGACCTCCGCGTGCGAGGTGAACTCGCTGAGGGTCGTGATGCCCTGCGCGCTCTGGTGGGTGACGAGGATGCGGCGGCCGACCTTGATGAGCACGATGTGGTGGCCGCGCGCGAACGGATAGCGGGCGAGCACCTCGACCACGCCGGAGGGGCGCTTGCCGCCGCCGAGCCGATCGCCGAAGCGCTTGACGAGCGCGCGCGCGACGAAGATCACCGCGATGACCGCGCCGAGCGCAAGCGCGGTCGGCACGACCTGGCCCATGAAGGCGCTGCTCGTCTCGGAACCGGACGCGAGCGAGCGGTCGCCGGCGGCGTTGGCGGCGGTGTCGGCGGCCGAGGTTGCGGTCGAGGTTGCGGTCGAGGCGGCCGCGGGATCGTTCGCACTTGCCTTGCCAAGCGGCCGGCCGGCCGAGGCTTGCCGCACCGTCGGAGGAACGCGCGTTCCCGGCTCGAGTTCGGTTGGGATCACCACCGTGTCGCGGGCGGGCTCGGGCTCGGGATCAAGCGAGGTGAGCTCGACCACGCCGCCCGT
>CAIXEV010000180.1 GCA_903918555.1 uncultured bacterium
CGTGTTGTCGCTGCCGGTCGATCAGTTGCGGGGGGCGCGGCCGCGGCCGCCGCCACCACCAAGCCCTCCGCCCATCGACTTCATGATCTCCTGCTGGAGCGCCGCGGGAACTTCCTCGGCCGACGCGATCTCGCCAGAGCGGATCTTGGCGGCGATCGTCTCCGCGGCCTTCTTCATCGGGCCGATCATCATGCTCATCATCGGAGCGGCCTGCTCCATCATCTGGGCCTGCGCGGGGTCCATGCCGGCAAACAGGTCGAGCTTCCAGCCGCTCGAGGTCTTGACGAAGGTGATCTGCTGGCCGCCATCGGATTCGAAGACGGCGGTGGTGCCGTCGTTCGACTTCTCGTTGAGGCCCTTGAGCATCGCGGGGTTCATGCCGCGGCCCATGCCGCCGACCATGCCGGCCATGCCGTCCTGAAGCGCCTTGGCGCCCTCAGCACCGAACTTCTCAGTCAAGGCGTCCATCACGGGCTTCATGGCGCTCGGCAATTCCGCGGCCATCGACTTCATCGCCTTCGCAGCGGGGGTCGAGTCATCGATCAGCTCGGCCATGAGCTTCGCCGAAGCCTCGGGGTCGCCCTCGGTCGCGGCAATCTTGGCCATGATCGCCTCAAGCGACTCGCCCGCGCCGGCATCGCCACCCGACATCGAGCGGCCGCTCGACTTCGCGGCGGCCTTCGGCTTCGCGGCGGGGGCCGGCGGAACCATGAGCTTCTCGACGGTCATGTCGTCGGCGTTCTTCTTGACCCCGTCGAAGTAGGCCTTGACCGGCGCGAGGCTCGGATCCTCGCCCGCGTTCGCGAGCTGATCCGCCGCAGCCGTCGCCTTCTCCTTGACCGCGGCGATCATCGCCTCGGCCGACGCCTTGGCGTCGGCGAAGCCGGGAGCCGACTCGCCCATCATGGTCGCGAGCGCGCGGCCGTGCGAGCCGAGGCCGTTGAGCTCGGTGAGCTTGAGGCGGAGCTCGTCGGTCATGATGGTGTAGCCGAGGTTGCCGCTCGCGCCGCTGTTGCCGAGGTCGGCCGCGGCTGCGTCGTACGACGCGCGGAGCACGCCTGCGCGCTCCTCGGCGATCGACTTGAGAATCGCCTCGGCCTGCGCGCGAAGCGTCTTCGCCATGTCGGCGCTCTTCTGGGCGTTCGCCTGGACATCGCCCTCGAACGAACCAAGGAGATCGAGCGCTTCGCCAGCGGCCGACTGCAGGTTCTGCGCGGCGGCGAGCGTCTTCTCGGCGAGGGCCTTGTCGAGGGTCAGGGCGCCCGCGGCGATGCCGTCGTTCGACATGGACGCGCGGGCGGCGCGCGACTCGGCCTGCACCTTGGAGGCTTCCTCGACGAAGGTGAGCGCGACCTCGGGGTTCGACTCGCGCGCCTTGCGGAGGAGCACGGCGTTCTCCTGGTCGAGCGCCGCGAGGCGGGCGGATGCCTCGCTCATGCGCGAGGTCGCGGCGTTGAGCGGGGTCTCGAGCGACGCGACCGCGCTCTGCAGCGCGCGCGCGGCCTGCGAGGCCTCGGTCTTCATGCCCTGCGCCTCGGAACGCGCGCTGCGGAGGTCGAGGCTGCCGGCGGCGCTGGCGATCGCCTCGAGGTCGTCCGCGAGGTTGTCGGCCGCGATCGCGAGACCACGGTCGACCTCGTGGCGCGCCTCGATGGCGGCCGCGCGCGACAGCGCGAGCGCGCCGGCGGTGCGGTAGATGCTCGACGCGAGCGAGCGGGCCGCGGACTCCTGGGTCGACGAGCCGCCGCTCATGCCCTTCGCGCGATCGGCGAGGGCGCGCAGCGCGGCGAGGCTCTCATCGGTCGGAATCGAGGAGAGCAGGTCGGCGCGACCGCTGAGGGTCTTGCCGTAGTCGGCCGCGAGGGCGCTCACTTCCCGGTCGAACTTCGCCTGACGCTCCACGCTCGGGTCGGAGCAGCCGAGCGGGCCGTTGACGAGCAGCACGGTCGCGAGGCAACCGGCGACGACGGAGGAGAGCGGGCGCGCAAGACGGATCGAGGAGTACGCCATGTGGATTCCTAATGTGGATTCCTGAAAAACCCTTGCTGAAGGGTGAGCGAGGAGTGTAACGGAAGCCGAGGCGGACGGGGTCGCTTGGACCCCGCTGGTCAACGACCGAAGGGGTCGGCAGCGTCAGCGGTCGGGACCGCTCGGCGCCTGTCGGTCGGGGCGCTTGAGCCCCGGCGGGGTGTACTCGATGCTCGGGTACTCGCCGCTCTGGATCTTCATCGAGCGCACCCAGTCGACGAAGTCCTCCTGCAGCCCGCGGCGACCCGGCGTGAAGACGGGCGACCAGCCGCGGACATCGGGATGCGGGCGACGGGCCTCTGTCTTCGGCAGCGCGTACTGGAAGACGAGGCTGTCGGTGGGCTTCTCGAAGTCGACGAGCGGAAGCCCGTCGAGCGTGGTCCGGGTCAGGATGAGGAGATTCGTCATGCGAGTCTCGTCATCCTTGAAGTTCTTGTTGTGGAGGTAGAGCCGCCCGCCATCGGGGCCGCCGTGGCAGCGGCTGGTGGCGCAGTTGTTGATCAGCCACGCGTTGTGCACGCGCTGGCGGAAGATGTTGAGCGACTCGGGCTCGCCGAGCACCTCGATCTCGCCGTAGAGGTCGCGCGCCTTGAGGGCGAAGAGCGTCTTCACGATGTCGACGGGCTCCTTCGCGTAGAACGACTTGCGGTCGGTGCTCTTCGCGGGGATGAGCTCGCTCTCCGAGTAGCGCTCGAGCATGGTCGCGATGAGCGTCTCGGGGATCTGGATCCGCGGCGGGTCGTTGAGGTCGATCTCGTACACGCGGATCAGGTTCACCTCCGCGGCCGAGAGAAGCGGCGACTTCGGGTCGTCCTTCTCGCGCTTGGTGCGGTCTTCGCCGCCGCCCCGCGAGGGCGCGCCGTCGCCCTCGCCGTCGCGCGGCGCCAGCAGCTTCAGCTGCGCGTTCACCTCGTTGAGGAGCTGCTTCGCCTCGTAGTGGTTGGTGGCCTCGAGCAGGCTCTCGAGCTCGCGCTTCGACTCGAGGTACATCTTCTTCTGGTAGAGCCACAGCGCCAGCGTGTAGCGCGCGCCGAACTGATCGGGCTCGACCGTCGTGCGGAAGCGCTCGTAGAGCTCCTGGTCGGTCGGGTAGGGGAGCACCTCGTTGACCGCCTCGCGCGGGTACCTGGCCGTGATGCCCTCGATCTCCACCGACACCGCCTCGTAGCCGTCCTCGACGAGGTTGCCGACGAGCACGCGGGCGTCGTTGAAGATGACGCGCACGCGCCGGCCGGCCGGGCCGTCGAGCAGGTACTTGACCGCGAGCACGCGGTTCTTGGTGAAGCTGCGGACGCGACCCTTCTCGTCGCGGAGCACGATCACCGCCTCGTCCTCGCTCTCGATCTTGCCCGCCGCGGTCGAGACGCGGTCGACCACGATGTAGGCGCGCGTGAACTTCTCCGGCGGCAGGTCGCTCGCGCTCGGAACGAGCGGCTTCGGCTTCGCGGCCTCTGGCGCCGCGGCGGGTGGCGTGGCGGGCTCGGCGGGCGGCGTGGCGGGGACAGGCTCGGCCGCTGGCGGGGGCGCGGCGGGCGGAACCTCCGCGGGCGGCGTCGACTGCAGGCAGAGAATGGCCACGAACGGCGCGAGGAACATGGTGCGCATGGTACGCGGGGGCGGTGGATTGCGATGCAGCTTCGCGCGGGTTCGCCGCCGCGACCCCTTCCGACGGCGATCGGTGGTAGTTTTCGGGCGCTCTGCGGCGTCTCGGCCGCGGGTCACGACTGGTCTCGTGACGCCCGAAGGAAGCTCGAACGAAGGTGGAGGTCCCATGAAGCTCGGAGTGATGGCGGCTCTGTTCGCAGGTCGGAAGCTCGAGGATGTCGCGCAGTACTGCGCCGAGATCCGTCTCGACGCGATCGAACTCCCCGTGGGCGCCTATCCGGGCAAGCCCTTCTTCGACCCCGCCGCGGTGCTCGCCTCGAAGAAGGAGCAGGACCGCATCAAGGGCATCCTCAAGGACCACGGGCTCACGCTCTCGGGCCTCGCCGTCCACGGCAACCCCGTGCACCCCGACAAGCGCCACTCCGCGAAGGACCACACCGACTTCGTGAACGCGGTGAAGCTCGCGCCCGTGCTCGGCACCGATGTCGTCATCACCTTCTCGGGTTGCCCGGGCGGGTCGAAGGTCGACAAGATGCCGAACTGGGTCACCTGCGCGTGGCCGCCGGACTACCTCGCGATCCTCGACTACCAGTGGCGGCAGGTGCTCGTTCCGTACTGGTCGGCGCAGGCGCGCCTCTGCGCGAAGCACGGCGTGAAGGTCGCGTGGGAAGCGCACCCCGGCTTCTGCGTCTACAACCCCGACACGCTCATCCGCCTGAGCGCCGCGGCGATGAAGGCCTCGGGCCTCAAGGGCAAGCCGATTCTCGGCGCGAACCTCGATCCGTCGCACTTCTTCTGGCAGGGCATCGACCCGATCGAGAGCGCGCGCGTCCTCGGCGAGGCGGGGCTTCTCTTCTACTGCCACGCGAAGGACACGGAGCTCCATCTCCACCAGGGCCGCATCAACGGCTACAACGATGCGCGTCCGTACGGCGACCTCAACAACCGCTCGTGGAGCTTCCGCACCTGTGGCTACGGCCACGGCCACGAGTTCTGGAAGCCGTTCGTCTCGATGCTGCGCCGCCAGGGCTACGACCATGTGCTCTCGATCGAGCACGAGGACGCGCTCATGTCGGTCGAGGAAGGCCTCGAGCGCGC
>CAIXEV010000181.1 GCA_903918555.1 uncultured bacterium
AGATTTCACAGGACGCCGCCGCCCCTTGGGGCGGCGGGTGCCACGTGCTTCCGAGCGCAGCGAGGAAGCAGTGCTAGCTGAACCATCCGAGCGTCGACAGCGCGGCCCAAAGGGCCGGTCCCGTCCCCAGCACCAAAAGGCCCGGACGCCGCCGCAAACGCTCAGATTCAGTCCGCGGGCATCAGCCCGTCGATCAGCTTGTTGAACACCTCGCGGTTCGCCTCGACGGTTTCCTTCGGGCCGACCAGGCGGAAGAACACATTGCGGCCTTCCGCCTGCACGATCGCGGCGAGCTGCAGCGAGTCCTTCTTCGGCGCAGGCGCGCCCATCGCCATGTAGTCGCCGGCAAGCTCGACGAACTCGATCTTGAGCGGTCCGACTTCCTTCGACGAGCGCTTCGCCTCGACCGGCTCGTTGTTGTTGCGGAACTGGCCGCGCCAGCGCTCGATGTTCGCGTCGAGCGGGCCGCCGTCGCCGGCGACGAACACGCTCACGATCAGCTCGGCCGCCTTCGTCGAGTCGCCTTCGCCCG
Source organism: uncultured bacterium (assembly GCA_903918555.1). Classification (GTDB taxonomy): domain Bacteria; phylum Planctomycetota; class Phycisphaerae; order Phycisphaerales; family SM1A02; genus QWPT01. The sequence continues at coordinate 533 of CAIXEV010000181.1, forward strand.
GCACGGTGTACTGCAGCGTGCGGAACTGCATCGAAGGCTTGGTCCACGCCCACGATGCCGGCTTCGGGGCGCGGAATCCGGCCACCTCGAGCCACTGCGGATCGTCGGCGCTCGTCGAGACCTTCCATCCCGAGGGGTCGACCTTGCTGTCGATGACCGCGGCCGCCGTTGACGCGGTCGGGGGAGCGGAGGGCGCGGGAGCGGCGGGCGCGGCAGCGGCGGTCGCGCCCGAGTCGGCCGGTCGGGCCGATGCGGACGGGGCGATCGCCGCCGGTGGCTTGGGCGCGGGCACCTCGCTGCACGCGGCGAGAACCGCGAAAATCGAGGCGGAAACGATCAATGACGGGGTGCGCAGCGTTCGCATGAGGTCCGTAGCATAGCCCACCCATGCAAGGCGACGGACAGAGTTTCACCATCGAGAACGCACGAATCTGGACGGCTGATCCCGCGCGGCCGCACGCGCGCTCGATCACCGTGCGAGACGGCGTGGTCGAGTCGCTTGATGCGCCCGCGTCGCGCGCGCTGCCCGTGATCGACCTCGGCGGCCGGTGGCTCGGGCCCGCGTTCATCGACGCGCATCTCCATGTGACCCTCGGCGCCGCGACGCTCGCGCAGTGCAACCTCGCCGGATGCACCTCGCGCGCGGAGTTCGAGCAGCGGCTGCGCGCCCATCGCGCCAGGCTCGACGACGCCGGCGACCGCGACGCGTGGCTCGTCGGTTTTGGCTGGAACGAAGCCGATTGGCGCGGCGAAGCGCCCACGCGCGAGTGGCTCGCCTGCACCGAGCGCCCCGCGGTCGCGTGGCGCATGGACCAGCACAGCTGCGTCGTGAACGGCGCGGCGCTCGCGCTCCTCGACACGACGCCGATCGACGGCGGCGAGATCGAGGCGGACCACGGCATCTTCCGCGAGCAGGCCGCGTGGAAGCGCGTGATTCCCGCGATTCCGGCGCCGAGCGCGGCCACCAAGCGCACGAACCTCGCGCGCGCGGCCGAGTACCTCCACACGCTCGGCCTCGCCGGCGGCGGATCGATGGAGTACCTCTGCGACATCCGCGATGTCTATCTCCCGTCGCTCGGCACGCTGACCTTCCGCGTGCATGCGACGGTGCTCGACCGCGACTGGCCGCTCGACGAGCCCCCCGATTTGCCGCGGGAATCGAACGATTTCTTCCGCATCGTCGGGTTCAAGGCCTTCGCCGACGGCACGCTCGGCTCGCGCACGGCGTGGATGCTCGAGCCCTACTCCGACGCGCCGCACACGAGCGGCCTCGCGATGGAGCACACGCTGCGCGGCGAGCTCGTGGCGTGGATGCGCGCGGTGCAGAAGACCGGGCTCTCGCCCGCCGTGCACGCGATCGGCGATCGCGCGGCACGCGTGCTCATCGACGCGTTCGACGCATGCGCCGACTCGCCCGCGCCGCGCTTCGAGCATGCGCAGACGCTGCATCCTCGCGAGATCCCGCGCATGGCGGGTCGATTCGCGAGCATGCAGCCCCTCCACAAGGCCGACGACGCGCGGCTCGCGCTCGCACGGCTCGGCCCCGCGCGCATCGAGCGGTTCTTTGCGTTCAAGGCGCTGCTCGAGCACGGCTCACGGCTCGCGTTCGGCAGCGACTGGCCGATCGTGTCGCCCGATCCGCTGCTTGGGATCAAGGCCGCCGTGACGGGCCTCGACCTCGACGGCCGTCCGTTCGCGACCGGCCACTCGATCGGCGTCGCCGACGCGCTCGTCGCGTACACGCGAAACGCCGCGGAAATGCTGGGATTTTCGAGCGGAACGCTGCGCGAAGGCCGCCCCGCCGACCTCGTCGTCCTCGACCGCTCGCCCTTCGAGGCCGACTGGACGAGCGAACTCCCCGCCGTCGAGGCAACGGTCGTCGGTGGCCGCACGATGTTCGAACGCTCGCCTATCCTGCGCCTTGCCCATCGCGGCTGACGGAACCCACACATGGAAATCGGCATCTACGGCATCTATCTCAAGCTCGGCATGGCCGGAGCGGCTGCGTACCTCTTCTGGTGCATCGCGTCGATCACGCTGCACGAGCTTGCGCACGGCTGGGCCGCGCTCTGGCAAGGCGATGACACGCCGCGCGTCCTCGGCCGCATGACCTGGAATCCCATGGTGCACATGGGGCTCTGGTCGCTTGTCTGCCTTGCGCTCGTCGGCATCGCGTGGGGCGCCATGCCGAGCGATCCGAGCAAGTACCGCTGGGGCCGGCAAGGACGCATCGTCGTCGCGGGCGCAGGCCCGGCGATGAACATCGCGCTCTTCTGCCTCTGCTGGATCGTGGTCGGCACCGTCGACGGCCTTGGTCTCGTCAAGGAAGATGGCGATGCGTGGACGCGCGTGATCTCCTTCGCAGCGATCGGCGGACTCCTCAACGGCATGCTCGCGCTCTTCAACCTGCTGCCGCTGCCGCCGTTCGACGGCGCGAGCATCGTGGCCGGCTTCTCGCGCACCTACTACCGCTGGATGCACGACCCACGCGTCCAGACCGCCGGGTTCTTCATCGTGCTCGTGGCGATGTTCTCGGGTATCGCCGGCCTGTGCGCGCGGGCCTCGGCCATCGGGGGCACCGCGGTCTCCGGCATCGTCGAGGTCGCGATCCGCAGCGCGATGGGCTGAGCACGCCTGACCGCGGTTATCGCCCACTCGCGCGCCGCGACGCGGCAATTGCATCGCCTCGCGCGTTCCACTACCTTACTCGACTCGCAACCGCGAGCCGAAGGCGCAGCGCACGGCGGTCACTCCCGCTCCACGCTGCGTCAGAGTCCTGATGAGCCCGTCATGCGACGGGCGGGACCGAGGCTCGCCTTTGAAGAAAGGGTGACCACATGGTCGTCCTCCGCATGAAGCGAATGGGCCGAGCCCACGCCCCGTTCTACCGCCTGTCCGCCATGGACAAGCGCAACCCCCGCGACGGCGCCGTCATCGAGAACCTCGGCTGGTACAACCCGGTCGCGAAGCCCGGCGCGCAGTACCAGTTCAACGTCGAGCGCGTGAAGCACTGGCTCTCCGTGGGCGCGCAGCCCTCCGAGACCGCGGCGAACCTGCTCAAGAAGGTCGGCATCGACCCGACGCCGGGCAAGAAGTCGTAAGCAAGTGATCTGACGAACGCCGTCGGCGACAGTGCCGTCTGCGCCGCGTCGGTGACACCTCGAATCGCGTGCGACCCATGCGCATTGATGTGCTCACCCTCTTCCCCGATCTCTTCACGGGATTCCTCGCAACGAGCATCCCCGCGAACGCGATCGAAGAAGGCGCCCTCTCGTGCCAGGTGCACGACATCCGGGCGTACGCGGCCAACAAGCACCGCAAGGTCGACGACAGGCCGTTCGGCGGAGGTCCAGGCATGGTCATGATGTGCCAGCCCATCTTCGACGCCGTGAAGGCGGTCGAGTCGCAAGACCCGGCCCCTGCGGTCCGCGTGCTGCTTTCGCCGCAGGGCGAGAAGCTCACGCAGCCGCGCGTCGAGTGGCTTGCGCAGCAGCCGCGCCTGATGCTCCTCTGCGGTCACTACGAAGGCATCGACGAGCGCGTGATCGAGGAGCTCCAGCCCCTCGAGATCTCGCTCGGCGACTATGTCCTCTCGGGAGGCGAGCTTGGCGCGATGGTTCTCATCGACGCCGTGGCGCGCCTGCAGCCCGGGGTCCTCGGACACGAGGATTCCGCGGCGGAGGACTCGTTCAGCGTGCGCTCTCCCGAGGGCGCGCATCTCCTTGATTGTCCGCACTACACCCGTCCCCGCGAGTGGAACGGGCGTGAGGTGCCGGAAGTCCTGCTGTCGGGCGACCATGCAGAGGTCGCGCGCTGGCGGGATGGGCAGCGGCTTGCGCGCACGCGTGCGCGTCGGCCCGATCTGCTCGACAACGCTCCACTCGCTGACTCGCAACCCCTGCCGGCGCGCAACGATCACAAGAGCGCCGCGCATGTTGCACGACCCACGCGGTCGAACGGGTCGCCCGAAGGCGACGCCGGACTGCACGGGCCAACCGCGCCAGAAGGCGCATGAGGATTCACACATGGCACGCAACCGCACCGAGATCATCAACAGCGTCACCGCTTCGCAGCTCAAGCCCGCGGGCGAACTCCCGAAGTTCTCCGTCGGCGACACGATCGATGTCCACTACAAGATCATCGAAGGCGACAAGGAGCGCATCCAGGTCTTCCAGGGCGTTCTCCTCGCCGACACCGGCCGCGGCATCCACCGCATGATCACCGTCCGCCGCATCGTGGCGAACGAGGGCGTCGAGCGCTCCTTCCCGGTGCACTCGCCGCGCCTCGCGAAGATCGATGTCGTCCGCCGCGGCGACGCCCGCCGCGCGAAGCTCTACTACCTTCGCGACCGCTTCGGCAAGAGCCGCCGCCTGCGCGACCAGCGCCGCGGCCTGAAGCATGTCGAGGGCGGAGCGGTCGCCGCTGCGGCTGCTCCC
>CAIXEV010000182.1 GCA_903918555.1 uncultured bacterium
CGCGAAGCGGCGGTCCCGTCAGCAGCACCGAGCGTCGAACATCACCCATGCATCACCCATGCACCCAGCGCCACCAAAGGGTGCGGCCGCGGACGCGACCGCTCAAACACGCCGAATCGCGGCTTCCGCGTCGCGCAGGCGCTTCGTCATCAGCGCCACGCTCGTGCGGTCTTCCTGCGCCAGCTGCTCGACCGTCCGCGGCACTTCGCCGCAGAAGCCGTAGCGGCGCGCGACGAGGCGCGCATCGGCGCGGTTCCCCGGCGCGGAACCATCGAGAATCGCAGCCACGCACGCGACGCGGTGCGCAATCGGGTCGACGAGCCCCTGCCACTGCGCGACTTCCGCAAGCAGCTGCTGCGCAACGCCCGTGGAGTGACGGACGCCCGCGCGGTTCTGCCGCTTGAGCGGCATGCGCTTCGCGAGCGCGTAGTCGGCCGCGAGCGAGATCGCGCGCTCGAAGCGCTGGCGCGACGGATCGAACTGGGAGATGACCTCGCGGACGGCGGTCGACAGCGCGCGGCCGATCTGCCGCATCTCTTCCGACGGCAGACGCTCCGGCCCGCCGTCGGAGAAGTGATCGGCGCGGCCAAGCGCGATCACCAGACCGCGCTCGACGAGCAGCGCGCGCAGGCGCAGCGCCGTGCGCAGGTCGGTCTCGATCTGGTCGAGCACCGCGCGCTCCGGCCAACGCGGCAGCGCGTCGATCGCGCGCGACGCGCGGCGGAGCAGGTAGTGCATCGCGGCGGCGCGCGTCTCGTCGCGATCGCCGTGCGCGCGCGTCTCGCGCACATGGAGCCGGCGAATCTCACGCGCCGACTCGATCGCCTCGATCAGGTTTCCGTCGCGCAGGCCGAGCGGCTGCAGCTTGCGTGCCGCGGGGGCGTTCGGAATCGTCTCGGCCGCGCCGGGCAGGTCGAAGGTCGCGAGCTCGACCCACGACGGCTGCACGGTGCGCAGCACATCCGCGCGCCGGCGGTCGACGACCGCGCGCACGAACGACTCGCTCTTTCCGAGCCGCGCCGCGATGCGCGAGGGCTCGATGCACAGGCGCCACGCGCGCTCGGCGAACGCGGAGCACCGCTCCGTCGCGCTGCGGCGGCGAACGACGGGGCTTCCGATCTCGCGCAGGAAGAGGAGCCGCACGCCTTCGTGCGACCGGCCATGCGCTGCCGCGACCTGCTTGGCCGCGAGGTTCAGCGACAATCCCTGCGCAACGAGCGCGCGGCCTTCCTCGATGAGCGCGCGGCGCTCGTCGGCGTCGAATCGCCGGAAGTTGCGCGCGCGGTCAAACTCGGCGCGATGACGCGATGCGAACTGCGCGAGCGCCTCGCGATAGATCGCGACACGCGGCCGCCCCGCCTCGACGATCCAGTGGGCGCAGAGCCCGACGCGTCGCCAGCGCTGCAGCGTCTTCGACGCGACGCCGAGATCCTGCGCGAGCTCCTCGAGCGTGCCGGCGCCGCCCGGACGGTCGCCTGGCGCAAGCGAGAGGCGCTCGGAGAGATCGAGGACGAGCGTGGTGAGGTCCCCGACGAGTTCGCGGCCCGGCGCCACCTGTCCGCGGCCGAGCAGGGTCGGAGCGCCGAGCACCTTGGCGAGCGTCTCCGAGACCGCGTAGTCGGCCTTCGGGTCGATCGTCGGGATCAGCGCCTCCGCCGCGAGCATCTGCCGACGCAGGGCGTCAAGCGAAGCCGACGCCGCCTGCGCTGGGAGCGCTTGGACAGTTTCGAGGCTATAGGAAGCTCGGCGCGGCATGGTCTGGCTGTGTGTCGGGCCGGTTCGGGCCGCGTCCGAGTGTCGGACGAGCAAGAACTGGAGGAAGAAATGAGTGACTGCGGTCGCAGTCTAACGGACACCGTCACTTACGCGTTCCACAGCCTGGGTTCGGCAGGCAATCGCCAAAGTCAGCACAAATCGGGTTCTCGACCAACGAAAACCTGCCCGCAGCCCTCGCGGAGGGCGAAAATCACCCGACGGCCGAGTTGAGGCGCTGGGGGGCTGCGTCCGAGGCGCGGCTGGCGACGACCTCGATGGTGCACTGCGGCGCCTGCGAGGAGGCCGAGATCGAGACCGTGCGGGCGATCCGCGGGTTCAGGCGGGTCAGGGTTTCGTGAACGATCAGGCCGGCTGCGTCGGCGAGCCGCGGGAGATGGGCGCGCGAACCGCTGTCACGGGAGACGAGCTCGACGGTGCAGCCGACCCACGAGCGGGCGTCGCCCGCGCACAGGCCGGTGACATCGACCGTGATCTGATCCATGTTGACCGCGCCGATCACGGGCGCATCGACCGCGGCGCCGCTCGGCGCATGCAGCCTCACCGAGAGCGATCCGTTCGCGCTCGGCCCGCGCTGCGTCGGATAGCCGTCTGCGTAACCGACCGGAACAAGCGCGATCGTCGAGTCGCGCGGCGCCGTCCAGCGCGCGCCGTATCCGACCGCGGTGCCGGCGGGGACTTCCTTCGCCTGCACGATCTGGCTCGACCAACGCACGACCGGACGCAGGTCGCCGGGCGCCATGATCGCGCCGGGCGCCTCGAGCTCCTCGAGACCGTAGCCGAGCCACGCGAGTCCGAAGCGCACCATCGAGCGGTGGTAGCGCGTGCTGCGCGCCAGCGCGTAGGTGCTCGCGACATGCTCGATGACATCGTCGGGAATCAGGCGACGGTTCGCGCGGATGACCGCGTCGTAGGCCTCGAGCTGGCGCGCGGTGATCGCCGCATCGCAGCGGGAATGCGAGAAATGCGCGAAAATGCCGCGCAACGAGAGCCGTCCGCCCTCATGGATCGCACGCAGGATGCGCGCGGCCTCGTCGGGACGCGCGCCGCCGCGGCTCATGCCGACATCGATCTCGAGATGGACCGGCAGCGTGACGCCGATCGCCTGCGCGCACGCCTCGAGCGCGGCGAGATTCGCTTCGTCGTGCACGACGAGATGCAGCTGCCCGCCGAGCATGAGACGCACGAGCTCGTCCTCGCGCGCGATCTCGGTGACAGGCATCAGCACGAGGATCGGCGTCGCGCCGTTCACGGCTGCGGCCGTCTCGATCGCCTGCCGCAGCGAGTAGACCGCGAGCATCTCCGCGCCCGCCGCGACAAGCCGGCGCGCGACGCGCGAGACGCCGAGCCCGTAGGCGTCGGCCTTGACGATCGGGCACAGCGCGCAGCGGTCGCCCACGACGCGTCGGATCACCGACATGTTGTGTTCGATCGCTGCAAGGTCGATGTCGATCGTGCTCGTGTCTTGCATGGCGTCGTGCCTCCCTCCGGGCGTCGTGCGGTGCACGCTGCGCCTCGGAACCATCCGACAGGCCTCGGACCAACGGGTTCAGCGGGTCGATCGCGAGGCGACGGACCCGTTTCCTGCCACGGGAAGCGTCCCTGCCCTCCTGGCAGGCGCGTCCCGCACCGTATTTGTATCGACTTCGCAAACCCTCTACCATCAATGCACTCAACGAACACCGCGGTATCGATCCGCGACCGACAGAAAGCGTTCATGGCCCAACCTTCACCAGACACCTCCGCCGCCCAATCCTCCGGGACTCACTCTCCCGAAACCTTCGTCATCGACAAGACCTTCGCCGACCTCGGGCTCAAGCCCGCCGTCCTCGAAGGCCTCACCAAGCGCGGCTTCAAGCACCCGACTCGGATCCAGGCGGCGCTGATCCCGGTCGCGCTCGCCGGCAAGGATGTGCTCGGCCAGGCGAAGACCGGCACGGGCAAGACCGCCGCGTTCGGCCTGCCGCTCCTCCAGAAGCTCGACCCCGAAGCGTCGTTCTCGGCGCTCGTCCTCGTGCCGACGCGCGAACTCGCGATCCAGGTCGCGAAGGAGCTCCAGGAGCTCGGCGCGTTCGCGAAGGTGCAGACCGTCGCCGTCTACGGCGGCCAGCCGGTCGAGAAGCAGCGGCCGCTCCTCGCGAAGGGTCCGCCGATCGTCGTCGGCACCCCGGGCCGCGTGATGGACCTCGCCGAGCGTGGCCTGCTCCCGTTCGCCGACTTCCGCTTCGCGATCCTCGACGAAGTCGACCGCATGCTCGACATCGGCTTCCGCGACGACATCCGCAAGATCCTCGGCAAGCTCAAGAAGGTGCCGCAGACGATCTTCGTGTCGGCGACCATCTCGCCCGACATCGAGAAGCTCGCCCGCAGCTACATGAAGGACCCGGAGAAGATCGTCACCTTCGAGAAGAGCCTGACGGTCGCGCAGGTGAAGCAGAGCTACTTCGCGGTCGAGCGCTGGGACAAGAAGCGCCTGCTGCTCCATCTCCTGAAGAAGGAGGCGCCGGGCCTGACCGTCGTCTTCTGCCGCACCAAGCGCGCGGTCGACGAGGTGGCGCTCTATCTCAACAAGCACAAGATCGACGCGCACGCGATGCACGGCGACATGTATCAGAAGAAGCGCGATGCGGTCATGGGCAAGCTGCGCGAGGGCGATCTCTCGGTGCTCGTCGCGAGCGACCTCGCCGCGCGCGGCCTCGATGTCGACGACATCACCCATGTCGTCAACTACGACATGCCCGAGGATCCCGAGGTCTACATCCACCGGATCGGCCGCACCGCGCGCGCCGGCCGCAAGGGCATAGCGTGGAGCTTCGTGGCACCCGACCAGGGCGAGCTGCTCACGAACATCGAGATGCTCGCGAATGTCGAGATCCCGACGGTCGGCTACGACGACTTCCAGCCGGGGCCGGTCCCCGCGGAGGTCGCCGCGCTGCGCGAGCACGAGGCGAAGCGCCGCGAGGATTCGCAGCAGTCGCGCAACCGCACCGCGGGACCCGAAGTTCCGGTCGTCGCGGCGGTCGATCCGAACATGTTCCCCGACGGCATCGTGCCGACCGCCCTTCCGGACCGACGGCTCGGCGGCCGTGCGCGCACGAAGCGACGCTGACCTTCGCCGATGGCACGCGGCATCCGCATCGCACCTGAAGTCCGCGACGCACTCGCGTCGGGCGGAGCCGTCGTCGCGCTCGAGACGGCGGCGGTCACGCACGGGCTGCCGCGCGAGCCGCTCGCGACGCTTCCGCCGTACCTCGTGGACGCCGACACGCCTGAGGCGGTGCGCGCCGCGTTCGTTGGCGGCGTCGCGGCGAACCGCGCGCTCGGACACGCGCTCGCGGCGGCGGTGCGCGCGGAGGGCGCGGTGCCGGCGACCGTCGGCATGCTGCGCGGCGAACTCGTGATCGGCCTCACGGGCGCCGAACTCGACGAACTCGCGGCGATGCGCGATGCGCGCAAGCTGAGCGCACGCGAGATTCCGCTCGCGGCCGCGCGCGGCGAATCGGGCGGCACGACGGTGGCGGGCACGCTGCTTGCGTGCGCGCGCGCCGAACCCGCGCCCATCCGCGTGTTCGCGACCGGCGGCATCGGCGGCGTCCACCGCGGCTTCGCCGAACGGCCCGATGTGTCGGCCGATCTCCACGCGATCCGCGACACGCCGACGCTCGTCGTCACCGCGGGCGCGAAGTCGATCCTCGATCTTCCCGCGACCGTCGAGATGCTCGACACGCTCGGCGTTCCGCTCGTCGGCCTGGGCACGCCGTACTTCCCGCGGTTCCTCTGCGCGGGCACGGCCGAGCTGCGCGTGAACGAAGAGGCGCGCGACGAGCGCGACGCGGCGACCCTGTTCGCGGCACACCGCGAGATGCGCGGCGATCGCGGCATGCTTCTCTGCGTGCCGCCGCTTGCGCGCTTTGCGCTCGAGCCCGCGCTCATGGAGTCCGCGATTCGCGCGGGGCTCGAGGAATGCTCCCGCACCGGCGCGCACGGTCCCGAGGTCACGCCGGTCTTGCTCGCGGCCGTCGCCAAGGCGACGGGCGGCGCGTCGCTTGCGACGAATCTCGCCGTCCTGATCCACAACGCCAGGGTCGGCGCTCGCGTGGCGCGCGCGCTTGCATCGACTTGACACCGCTGCCCAACCCTGTTTGACTACCTGCGTCGAGGGCAACCGCCCAGACGCAGACCCACTCGCAGGAAGCCCGTGCAGCGAAAGGATCAGGCCGCCGCACTCTGAGAGGTTTCCGCGTTCAGACCGTCTGCGCAAAGCAAGGCACATCTCGACTGCGATCCACCGCGCACCGCGCCGGGAGCCGATCTGTTCGTCACCGAACGAGCCCGACGCAGTCGATCCGTGCTGTCCCCCACTTGGTTCATCCGATGGCTGCAAAGAAGTCCACGACGAAGAAGACCGCCGCGAAGAAGACCGCGGTGAAGAAGACGGCGGTGAAGCAGACCAGCAAGGTTGCTGCGCCGAAGGCTGTTGCTGCGAAGGCTGTTGCGAAGGCTGTAGCGAAGCCCGTCGCGAAGGCTGACGCGAAGGCTGACGCGAAGCAAGCCGTCAAGCCGGCTGTCAAGAAGGTCGTCGCGAAGGTCGTCGCGAAGAAGACCGCGAAGGTCGCGAAGGCGCCCGCGAAGAAGGCTGCACCGGAGGTCGCCGTGGCGGCGCCGGTGTCCGCGCCAGTCAAGCGGTCGCGGAGCAAGGCGCCCGCCGCGGTCTCGGTTGCACCCGTTGCAGCCCAGGCTCCCGCGCAAGTGAGCGAGGTCAAGCGACCGGCTCCGACCGCGGCACCGACCCCTGCCGCGCCCGCGCCGCAGGTAGCGCCTCTCGTCGAGCGCCCCCAGCGGCAGCAGCAGCAGCAGCGGCAGCAGCAAGAGCAGCGTCCGCGGGAGGATCGCCGCGACTTCGCGCAGCGCGACAACGGTCAGCAGCAGCGGCAGTCACAGCAGAGTCAACAGCAGAACCAGCAGGGCCAGCAGCAGCAGAACCAGCAGGACCAGCAGCAGAACCCGCAGCAAGGCCCGCAGGGATTCCAGCAGAGTGACGGCGAGGTCGGTGGCGAGGGCGGCGGTCGTCGACGACGCCGCCGCAGGCGGAGGAGGAGGCGTGGCGGCGGAGGTGGCCAGCCGTTCGATCCGAGCAATCCGAACGCACAGCAGCAGCACCCGCAGCAGCAGAACCAGCAGCGCCACGGTCCCGAGTCGAGCTCCGACGAGGGTGACGATTTCGGCGGCGAGGGCGATGACGAGCTCGGCGACGAGTTCGATGGCGACGGCGGCGACGATGGCGAACCTGGTGCCGCGACCGCGCAGCGTCAGGGTCAGCATCAGGGCCAGCGCCAGGGGCAGCACCAGGGACAGCACCAGGGGCAGCACCACGGCCAGCGCCAGGGCCAGCATCAGGGCCAGCGTCCCCATGATCCGCGCCCCCATGATCAGCGCCCCCATGGTCAACGGCCGCATGGTCAGCAGCACCAGGGTCAGCAGCACC
>CAIXEV010000183.1 GCA_903918555.1 uncultured bacterium
ACCGTCACGCCCATCGAGCGTGCAGTACAGGCGACGACGCGCATCGCGGCTTCAATGTTGGTGGTGTTGAGGTCCTTGAGCTTCTCTTCGGCGATGGCCTTGACCTGCGCCTTGGAGAGCTTGCCGATCTTGTCGGTGTTGGGACGGCCCGAACCCTTCTCGACCTTCAGCGCGGCAGCGATGAGGACCGAGGTGGGCGAGCTCTTGATCTCGAAGTCGAACGAGCGGTCGCTGTAGACCGTGATGACGCAGCCAACGACGCGGCCGTTGAGCGGGCGCGTGGCCTCGTTGAACTTCGTGATGAATTGTCCGGGGTTGACGCCGTTGGCACCGAGGACGGGGCCGATCGGCGGGGCGGGAGTGGCCTTGCCACCCGGCGCCAGGATCTTGAACTGCTTTGTGACTTTCTTTGCTGCCATGGTTCCGATGACCTCCCACCAAACTCAAGACTTCTGGCGAACGCCGCCTTCTGTCCTGCGGACCCTGATGCGAGTTGGCGCGCCTCAGGGGTTCGGTAGTTCGAACGGTTTGAAATGTCGAGCCGAGCAATGTAGCGAAACGCGGCGCTCGCTGCAAGTTGGTATGGGGCTTGCCTGCGAGCGCAGGAACATCGGTTATCGGGCGGTTAACCGCGATCCGCGAGCGCCAGCATCACCATCGCCTCGATCCCGTGCGGAATCGCAGCGTCGTTGAAGTCGTAGTTCGGCTGGTGGAGGTGCGCCGACCGCCAATGGCCGTCCTCCATCCCGAGGATGTAGAAGCACGCCGGGATCCTCTCGGCGTAGAACGCGAAGTCCTCGCCGCCCATCACCGGGACATCCATGTGCTCGAGCTTCTGCGACGCGAGCTCCTCGCGCACGATCCGCTCGAACTCGACGACGCTCGCGTCATCGTTCTTCGTGACGGGATACCCGCGGAGATAGCGCGCCGTCGCCTCGCAGCGGTGCGCGCGGGCGACCTCGCGGGCGATCTCGCCGATGCGGCGCTCGATGTGCGTGCGCACTTCCTCGCGGAGCGCGCGCGCGGTGCCTTGCAGCGATGCAGACGCCGGAATCTGGTTCATCGCGGTGCCCGACCTGAAGATCGTCACGCTCACGACGCCCGCGTCGAGCGGGTCGAGTTCGCGCGACACGATCGTCTGGAGCGCGGTCACGATGGCGCTGCCCGCGGCGATCGGGTCGTGACCGTGGTGCGGCCACGCGGCGTGCGCGGCCTTTCCGTGGATGTCGATCTCGAAGCGATCGCTCGACGCAAACAGCGCGCCGCGCCGCGTCTGGAGGACGCCGAGCGCGACGCCGGGGAAGTTGTGGAGCCCGTAGATGCGCCGCACGGCGGGGCCTTCGGGCCGCGCGTCGAGCGCGCCGTCCTCGACCATGCGGCGGCCGCCGGCGCCGCCTTCCTCGGCCGGCTGGAAGACGAAGCGCACCGCGTTCGGAAGCGCCGAAACCTGCGAGAGGCGCTTGAGGACGCGCGCGGCGCCGATGAGGATCGCCGTGTGGCCGTCGTGGCCGCACGCGTGCATGCGGCCCTCGGTGCGGGACTTCCACGCAGCGTTCCCTTCCTCGACGATCGGAAGGCCGTCGATGTCGGTGCGCAGCGCGACGGCGGTGCTGCTTGCGCCCGCGAGGAACGCGAGCGTGCCCGTGCCACCGGCGAGGCCATCGGCGTGCGCGATCCCCGCCGCGTCGAGTTCGGCGCGGATGCGGGCCGCGGTGCGGACTTCCTCGAAGCAGATCTCGGGATGGGTGTGGAGCTCGCGACGGAGCGCGGTGGCGCGCGGCGTCTCTTCGGCGACGAGGTCGCGAACGCGGGCTTTGAGCGCTGCAAGCGGCGTGGAGACCATGCGGCGATGGTAGCGCCGATCCGCGTTCGAGTTCAGCTCTTGAGTTTCGTCAGCCCAATGGCCTCTCGGCCTTCGTTGATTCGCGCGAACGCGTGGCGCTCGTGGCGGATCAGGCGCGTCAACTGGCTCATGGTGATGCCGAGCAGGCCGGCCGCTCCCGCCACGTCGTAGCGGCGCGCGACAACCACATCGAGGGCCTCGGCGAGCAGCGCGGGGTAATCCTCGTGCTCTGGATTCACGGGCATCTTCTCGCCCTGTCGGCGGCGGGCCCAGAGCTCGCTCACCTGGTGGCGATCGCGATTGGTGATGGTTCGCACCTTGCAGGCGAGCTTGAGCCGCAGGCGGAAGATCCCGACATGGCGGTTCTGCGCCTGGCTGCGCCGCTCGGTGGCGGTCGCCTCGATCTCGGTCGGCATGTGGCGGATGCGCACCGCGGTGTCGACGCGGTTGCGGTGCTGGCCGCCCGGACCCGAGACGCGGCCGGTGGTGATCTCGCATTGCGCGAGAAATTCGGCCGTCTCGAGGCTCGCAGGGTGTGGTCCCTCGATGGTGATCGAGCGCTCATCGATGTACGGGGGACGGTAGGCCATGGTCGTAAAGCGGAAGGTGCGCGGTTGTGCGCACCTGCATTCTCTACCATGTTCGCCGATGGGATGCATCCTCGGCATCGAAAGTTCCTGCGACGAGACCGCCGCCTCGGTGGTCGATGGCGCGCTGCGCGTCCGCGCGAGCGTGGTTGCGTCGCAGCACGACCTGCACCGCGAGTACGGCGGCGTGGTGCCGGAGATCGCAAGCCGCGCGCATCTCGAGAGGATCGTTCCGGTGGTCGAGCGGGCGCTGGCTGAGGCGGGGCTGCGAATCGACGAGATCGACGCGATCGCCGCCGGGGTGCGGCCCGGGCTGATCGGAAGCCTGCTTGTCGGCGCGAGCGCGGCCAAGGGTCTCGCCTGGGCGCGCGGCGTGCCGTTTCACGCGATCGATCATGTCGCGGCGCATCTCTTCGCCGGGGTTCTGCGCGGGCGCGACGACGATGCGGCGGTGGACCATGCGGCGGTGAACCAAGCCGCGCGGTTCCCGGCGCTCGGCCTCGTGGTTTCGGGCGGACACACGAGCCTCTTCCGGCTCGCGAGCGCGATCGACTGCGCGCTCGTCGGCCGCACGATCGACGACGCGGTCGGGGAGGCGCTCGACAAGGCTGCGTCGATGCTGGGCCTTCCGCACCCTGGCGGGCCGAACCTCGAGCGGCTCGCGGAGACAGGAAGTGCGGAGGCGCTGCGATTTCCGCTGCCGCAGCTCGCGAATGCGCTCGATTTCTCGCTGTCGGGGCTGAAGACGAAGCTGCTCTACGAGATCCGCGGCGTGCCGCAGGGGCGCGGCGCCGCGAGCACCTTTGCGAGGAGCGTCGACGACCTTCCGCTCTCGCGTCGCGCCGACCTCGCCGCGAGCTTTCAGAAGGCGGCGATCGCGCAGGTGATCGACCGTCTCTCCCGCGCAGCCGACGCGGACGCGCCGCGTGCGCTCTTCGTGGGCGGAGGCGTCGTGGCGAACCGCAGCCTGCGGCGCGAACTCGTCGCGTGGAGCCTCGAGCGCGGCGTCGCCCTCGTCGTTCCGGAGCCGCGCTACTGCGCCGACAACGCCGCGATGATCGCAGGCTACGCGCAGCTGCGGCGGATGCTCGGCGATGTCGGCGACGATCTCTCGGTTCCCGCGGAGGCCGTCTCGCTCCTCGCGCGCGGTGCGCCGGTGAAGCGCGGCGGGCAGGGCGCGAAGCGCGTACAGTGAACCAGTCACGCGCACGCGCAGACGATCCCGAATGAACACGAACCCACGCGAATCGATCGGAGTGCAGGCGGAGACGGCCATCCTCGTGGGTGTCCGCGTTCGCGGTTCGCGCATGGATTTCGAGGATCCGCTCGGAGAACTCGCGGCCCTCGCCGAGACGGCGGGCGCGCGGGTCGTCGGCCAGCTGATGCAGAACCGCGACGCGCCGACGGGGCGGACCTACCTTGGAAAGGGCAAGGTCGAGGAGCTCGCCGCGATGGTGGCCGAGCTCGGCGCGCGCGTCGTGATCTTCGACAACGAGCTCTCGCCCTCGCAGATCCAGGAGCTCGAGAAGGAAGTCAAGGTCAAGGTCATCGACCGCAGCGAGCTGATCCTCGACATCTTCGCCAACCGCGCCACGACGCGCGAGGCGCAGCTCCAGGTC
>CAIXEV010000184.1 GCA_903918555.1 uncultured bacterium
ACCGGCTACGGCGTGATCCGCGACCAGCGGACGGGCCGGGCCATCGAGAGCAAGGCGATCATCGAGGCCCGTCTCGGCCGGATCGCCCCCGACGCCTTCCAGCGCGGCGAGCTCCAGGGCCACGAGTACTCGATGAACAGCGTGGTCCACTACGAACTGTGGTTCGACGGCCAGGAGAAGGTCTACTGGGACTTCTTCGCCAACGAGTGGCGCGTCGGCGGGGCGGACCAGAACTCCGACCTCAACCGCATCCTCCGCATTCCGAGCGTCGCCTAAAGCGTCGCCCGGATCGCCCGCCGGGGCCTGATCCAAAACCCCGGCGGGCGCCCTGCCCGTCCCCGCCAAGGAACACCCGAAAATGACTGACCTGCCCAACCAGCACGCCGCCGACGCGCACCCCTACGTCGCGGCCCCTCTGCCCATAGGGAGCGCGGCACCGCCACGGGCCGAGGCGGAGGCCCCGGCTATACCCGCGGCCAAAACCGATCAGGGCGCTACACGGCCCGCTTGGCCGTCGATCACCCACAAGCTGCTCTACCCGCTCGCGGTGGAGGGTGCCGACCCGGTGACCACCATCGAAGTCCGCGAGCCGGATCTCGAGGCCCTCGAAGCTGTGCTCGGGGTAGTCGAGGCCCACGGCCTCACCGACAACGACGCCCGGATCGGCCTCAAGACGCTCCGGCCGCTACTGGCCGCCCTGACGGGCATCCCCGACGCCAGCCTGAAGCGGCTCCACTTCAAGGACGCCACGGCGCTCATGGAGAAGATGGCCCCTTTACTCGAAGGGCTGACGAGCTAGGCCCCCCGATCCTCGTCGAGCTCGCCCGGCTTGTCCGACGCCGGGGCGACGCCATGACGGCCGAGATCGCGCATGTGCTCCACACGCCCTTCCCGGTTGTCCGCAAGACCCCGATCCTCCTGTTCCTGCGGATGCACGAACAGGCCTTCCGCATCCAAAAGGCCAACGGGCCGCGAGGTTAAACCATGGCTGGCACCACCCTGACGAGCTCGCTGATCGTCCGGCTCGTCGATCAGGTCAGCGCCCCGGCCCGCAAGGTCGGGGCGTCGCTGCTCGGGCTCAACAACGACGCCAGGGGCGGCTTCGGCGGCAGGCTCACGCAGGCCATCGACACCAACAACGCGGCCCTCGAACGGGCCCGCGGCCGGTTGCTCGAAGCAGGCGCCGCCTTCTACCTGCTGAAGAACGCCATCATGTCCCCGGTGGCGGCCGCGCGCGAGTTTGAGAGCGCGATGGCCGACGTCACCAAGGTGGTCGACTTCCCCACCCCGCAGGCGTTCAAGGACTTTCAGGCGGCCCTGGTCGAAATGTCCAAGACCGTGCCGCTGTCGGTCAACGGGCTGGCGCAGATCGCCGCGGCCGCCGGTCAGGCTGGCATCGCCGGGGACGACCTGATCCCCTTCACCGAGGCGGCCGCCAAGATCGGCGTCGCCTTCGACATCAGCGCCAGTCAGGCGGGCGAAGCGCTCGCCAAGCTCAAAACCGCCCTCGCCCTGTCCACGCCAGACGCGGTGCTGCTGACGGACGCCATGAACGAGCTCTCGAACGCCCAGGCGTCGAGCGCGGCGGAAATCCTCGACACAGTCCGCCGCGTCGGCGCGCAGGGCACGCAGTTCGGCTTCACCGCCATCGAAACCGCGGCCTTCGCCTCGGCCATGATCTCGGCCGGTGCCGAGAGCGAAGTCGCCGCCACCTCGTTTCGCAACATGGGCCTCGCCCTCACTCGCGGCGCCAGCGCCACCAAGCGCCAGAAGGAGGCGTTCGCCGAACTCGGGCTCGACGCTCAGAAGGTCGCCAAGGCGATGCAGGAGGACGCGGTCGGCACGACGACCGAAGTCCTCGAAAAGATTGCCCAGCTGCCGAAGGAAATGCAGGCGGCGATCTCGTCCGACCTGTTCGGCAATGAGGCGCGGGCGCTGGGCCCGCTCCTCACGAACCTCAACCTTGTCAAGGAAAGCCTCGCCCTGGTGGACCAGGAGGCCAAGTACGCCGGCTCCTCGTTCAAGGAGTTCGAGGTCCGGGCCAAGACCTTCGAGAACGCGACCGCCACCTTCAACAACCGGATCACGGCGTTGAAGATCAGCATCGGCAACGCGATGATCCCGGCGCTCAACGACCTGATGGCGACCATCGCCCCGGTGATCGACGCGGTGACGAAACTGGCGACCGAGCATCCCGAGCTTACCCGTGCGGTCCTCGCGACGGCCTCGGCGCTGGTGGCCTTCCGGATCGCGACGGCCGCCCTGAGCTTCGTCGGCCTGATGGGCAAGGGCGGCGCCCTCGCCATGCTGGCGGTGGGGTTCCGGGCCGTCGCCCGCTACGGCACCGCGGCGAAGTCCGCGATTGCCATGCAGGCGTCGCTGGCGGCGCTGTCGGGGGCGAACTACTCCGGGCTCAATAAGCTGGTCGATGGCGTCAAGGCCATGGCCCTCGCGGCCCCCGGTATGTCCGGGATCGGCGGCGCCCTGACTGCGGTCGGGGCGGCGGTCGCCGGTATCAGCGCGCCCGCCCTCGCCGCCATCGGCGCCGCGGTCGCCGCGGTGGCAGTCGCCGGCTTCTTCATCTGGAAGTATTGGGACCGGGTGTCCTCGGTGTTCTGGGGCGTGGCCAAGCGGCTCGGGGAGGAGCTATCGCCCGCCCTCGAAGCCGCCAAGCCTTTGCTCGAATGGTTCAGCGGGATCGGCAAGGTGATTAGCGACGCCTGGAACG
>CAIXEV010000185.1 GCA_903918555.1 uncultured bacterium
ACCAGCGCGAGGAACTCCGCAGCCTCTCGCTTTCGACCCTCTTTCCCGCGAGTTCGGAGCGGCTGCTCGGCGAGGCGGCGATCGACGCGGCGGCCGGCCAGCACTCGCTCGAGGTCGAGGCGCAGCGACGCGATGGCTCGACCTTCATCGCGGAGGTCGTCGTCGGAGCGGGCGCGCTCCAGCGCGGATGGACGCTCGTCGTGCGCGACGCGAGCGCGCGCCGGAGCGCCGACGCGCAGATGCGCCAGTGCGAGCGGCTTGCATCCATCGGAACGGTCGCCGCCGGGCTCGGCCACGACATCAACAACACGCTTCTCCCGATTCGCGCGCATCTCTCGGCCATCTCGCGCCTGGCGAAGCCGCGCGAGAAGGCCGACTACGACCGTCACGCGTGCGAGCTCCGCGCGGGGCTCGAGCACCTCCAGGCGCTGGCGGACGCGCTTCACTTCCTCTCGGCCGACAACGCGCTGCGCCCGGATGCGGCGACCGACGTCGAGTTGTGGTGGACGCTCGCCGCGCCGCTTCTCGAGAAGACGCTGCACGACCGCGCCACGCTCGAGATCGCCCTCGAGCCGGACCTGCCGCGCGTGCTGATCGACGAGCGCTCGCTTGCGCGCATCGCGCTGAAGACGCTTGTGAACGCAGGCGAGGCGATGCCGCGCGAGCGTCCGCGCGAACTCGCGCGCGTCCTCCTCCGCGCGCGCCGCTCGATCGATGGAACCGCGGTGATCATCGAGATCGCCGACAACGGAATCGGCATGACCGAGGAGGTTCGGCGCCGCGCGTTCGACGCCTACTTCACGACGAAGATGCGCGGTCTCGGCACCGGCCTCGGGCTCCCGATCGTCCGCGGCCTCGTCGAGGAAGCGGGCGGCCGCGTCGAGCTCGACACCCAGCCGGGCGTCGGCACGACGGTGCGCATCGTCCTGCCTGCGGAGCGCGTCGGCGCGCACGAGGCGCGGCAGCCGCGCGTCGCGGGCACGCTGCACGGCGGCAGGCTCACGTCCGCGGTGAACGCGATCCTCGCGACCAACGGCGTGGTCGACCTCGAGAACGATCCCGAGCGCGCGGACATCTGGATCGTCTCGCGTGAGCTGCTCTCCGACGGCGATGCTGAGCGCTGGTGCGCCGCGCATCCTGCGGCGCAGCTCGTTGTCCTTGGTTCACAGGCAGGAGACCGGCCTCGCGCGCCATGGGAGCGCGGCGCCACGGTCGTCCCCTCTGCCCGTGACCTGTCTTCCATTTCGGCGGCGATCAAGCAGGTCCTTGCGTCCGCCAGCACATCAGAACTCCTGAGAGGAGCCAACCATGGGTGAGAGCATCGGCACGATCGGCACGGTGGGAATCGAAGAGCGTGATCTCGAGGCGCCGCGCGTCCTCGCGCGGAAGAGGGCGGCGGACTCGCCGATCGCCGCGCCGGTCCAGCGCGACCAGCAGCGCGCGCCTGTCCGGGTCGTCTGCGTCGACGACCATGTCGTCCTCATCGAGGGTCTCAAGGCGCAGTTCGCCGCAGACGGCCAGGTGCGCTGCGTGGCGGCGCTCACGAGCGCGGAGGGGGTGATCGAGGCGGTCGCCGAGCATCGACCCGATGTCGTGCTCCTCGACATCGAGATGCCCGGCCCCGATGTCTTCGAGGTGGCGGATCGCCTGCACCACCTGCACCCGGAGACGCGGTTCGTCTTCCTGAGCGCGCACATCCGCGACGGCTTCCTCGCGTCGGCGTTCCGCTGCGGCGCGTCGGGCTACTTCGCGAAGGGAGACGATCTCGAGGAGATCGTCGACGGACTCAAGAAGATCGCGCGCTGCGCCGAAGGCACCTTCATCCTCGGCTCGAAGGTGCGCGCGCGCTGCCAGCCGCCGAAGATGCGCAACGGCCGCGTGGTCGGCAAGACCGCAGGCCGCGGCGAGACTCCCGCGGGACCGCCGGCGACGCTGCTTGACTCCCTGACCCAGCGCGAGCTCGAGGTGCTTCGCCTCATCGGCAAGGGCATGTCGCGCGGCGACATCGGCAACGAGCTCGCGCGCAGCCCGAAGACCGTCGACGGACACCAGGAGCGCATCATGAAGAAGCTGCGCGTCTTCACGCGCGCCGAGCTGATGCGCTTCGCGATCCGCGAGGGACTCGCGCAGGCCTGACGGAGCGGAGCGGTGGAGCCAGATGGATGCGCCGCGCGGAGAGCTTCTCTCCGCGCGGCGTCTTTCTTGGGCACGCTTGCCTGAAGCGCGCGAAGTCGCGCCGATCTGCTCGTCCGCGCTCGACGCGCGCGCGCCTTGGCGGAAGGATCGATCGAGTCAATCCCGGTCGAGTCAATCCCGATCGAATCCATCCCGATCGAGTCACCGCCGGCCGAAGAGCCTCGGGCGAACACCACCACTGAACTTGCAGGAGCAGATCATGCGACAAGCGATCCACCGTGCGGCAGCGACCGCGACACTCACCATCCTTCTCGCCGGAGGCCTGACGGTTGCCGCGGGAGCGTGGGGCGCGCAGGACACGCGTCCGCAGCCACAGGACGCGAAGGAGAAGGAGAAGAAGCCGGAGACCGCCAAGGAGCCGCGCAAGGACGCAGCGAAGCAGGAAGGCGTCACGGCCGAGGTGGATCTCGGCGCCCTCGACAAGATCGGCGACACCTGCTGGGCCGACCTCCGCGCGAAGCGCGTCTACTTCGCGCACGAGTCGCTCGGCGGCGAGATCGCGAAGGGCGTCGAGACCGTGCTCTCGCGCAAGCCCGAGCTCGCCCTCAAGGTGCTCTCGTACCGCGACGAGGATCGCGAGGCCCATCGCCGCGAGCGCCGTGGCGCGGACGAGGCCGATGCGTTCGCCCGCCCCGGCATCTTCCACGCGACGATCGGCCACAACGGCGAGCCCGAGGACAAGATCGACGCCTTCGAGGAGTTCCTGCTCTCGCCCGATGCGAGCAAGGTGGACATCGCCATCCTCAAGTTCTCCTGCTCCGACATCGGCCGCTCGACCGATGTGAACCGCGTGTTCGACCGGTACGCGCAAGCGGTCGAGTCGATCAGGGCGGCGCGTCCGAACCTCACGATCGTCCACTGCACCGCGCCGCTGCGCGAGCCCGAGCACGGAGCGAAGGCCGCCGTCAAGAAGATGGTCGGCATGGGGCCGGACGCCGCCAACGCGACGCGCGGCCGCTACAACGATCTCCTGCGCAAGCGCTTCGCCAACGAGCCCGTCCTCGACATCGCGGCCGCGGAATCGCGCCGTCTCGACGGCACCTCGGAGACCGTGGTCGTGAAGAACGAGCGCTGGCCCGCGCTCGCCCCGGAGTTCGGAACGGGTTCGCACGATCTCACCGAGGCGGGTCGGGTCGTGTTGGGTCGCGAGTTCCTGCTCGCCCTCTCTCATTGCTGCGAGGCCGCGAAGGGCAAGCAGCCCGCCGTGACCGCGGCTCCGACGGAAGACGCTGGCTCGACCGACTGACCTTCGGGCCATCTGGGCAACCGCGCGGCGTGATCCGACGCCGCCGCGCATCGCGACGCCGCGGGAACTCCCGCGGTGCCGCGTTTTTGGGCAGGTCCGCATGCAAAGCGCGCCGTTCTCGGGCTTTGCGGTTGAACGCGCGGCTTCCAAGGCTACCTTTGGAGCGATGCCGACGCGAGGACAGACGAACATGCCGCCTCGACGAGGGTTTCTGCGCGCCGCAGTCCTTGTCGTGGTCGCGTTCGCAGCGCTCGCGCCGGGTCGCGCCGCCCACGCGCGCACCGACGAGCGGACCTACCGCGATGTCCCGCGCGTGACCGTGACGGACGCGCCGTACTTCAGGGCGCTCTTCGCCGCTGCGTCGAAGGGCGTCGTGCGCGTGGCGCTCTTCGGCGATTCGCAGGAGACCGCGCCGGCGGGATTTGGCCGGCAGTATGTGGCGCATCTGAACGCGCGCTTCGCCAAGGTCTTCGGTCCGGCGACCGAGTCGGTGGTCTACCCGAACATCGACCAGGTCGAGCCGCCGCAGTGGCTCGCCGCCACGCAGGCGAGCCGCGCGATCGCGCCGACCACGCTTCCACCGGGCGCGATCCTGCCGAACTTCACCGTGCATGCGCTTCTCGCGGGCACAGGTCAGCCGCTCGAGTGGCAGCGGACGCTCTTCCTTCACGACGCCGCCCGCACGACGGATCCGCTCCTCGACGACGGCGCGTGGTTCGAGCCACAGGGGCCGTACATCGCCGAGGTGCTCGCGCTGCGTCGCAAGGGTTCGCCCGGACTGAGCTGGCGGAACCGCCCGACCGATCTCGATGTTCCCGATTGGAGCTCGCCCGTGAGCGGGTCGGGCTCGCTCGCGTTCGGGAAGAAGACTCCCGAGGGCGCGTTCGAATGGCTCGCCTCGCCGCCTTTGTCGTTTGGCGGTCGGAGGCACCTGCAGTTCGAGCTCCGCGGCAACTCGCCCACGACCGGCCAGGAGGTCGTCGGCGTGCGGTTCCGCAGCCTCGCCGCGAGCCGCGGGGTCGCCGTGCAGTCGATCGCGCGCGGCGGCATGCGGCTCGGCGACATCCTCGGACAGCACTCGAACGCGGGGGCGATGCTTCGCGCGCTCGCGCCGCGGGTCGCGGTGCTGCATCTGGGTGCAAACGACGCGGGAGACGCGCCGACGCGCGAGGCGTGGCGCGCGCAGTTGACCGACACGATCGCGTGGATCCGCGCGGAGACGGGCGATCCGGCGTTTCCGATCGTGCTCGCCGCGGAACTGCGTGCGGGCGGCTCCGCGGCGGCCTTCACGGCGATCGACTGGATGCCGGTCGTCGCGCACGACCTCGCGGCCGCTGATCCGCGGATCCTCGCGCTCAACCTGCGCCGCGTCACCGAGGAGGAGTACGGCTGGGGGCGGTGGTCGATGCGCTACCTCATCGACACCGCGCACTTCATGCCGTACGCCCAGCGGCTCGAGGCCGAGGCGTTCGTGGGCGAACTCTCGCGCGTCCTTGCGATTCCCGATGCGGGCTGCGCGGGCGCGTCGTGGGCCGACTGCGTGCGCGCGTGGGGCTCGGCGTGCCTGCAGGGGGGATGCGCGCCGATCATCGATGTCGAGGCGACGCTGTTCAAGGTCGACTGGAACGGCGTCGGATCGAACTGCGACGATCTCGACGGGAACGGCATCCCCGACGAGTGCCCGACCGCCGGCCCGGGCGACTTCAACCGGGACGGCTTCATCGACGGCGCGGATCTCGCGATCCTGCTCGCCGACTGGAACCTCGCGGGAAGCCCCGCCGATCTCAGCGGCGATGGCACCGTCGGCGCCGCCGACCTCGCGATCCTGCTCGGCCTGTGGCCGTCTTGACCGCGTGACGCGTCGGGATCAGCGCGCGGCGGCCGCGAGCGTCGGGTAGTCGGTGTAGCCCTTCGCGCCACCCATGTAGAAGGTCGACTGGTCGGGCGTGTTCAGCGGCGCGTTCGCCTTGATGCGCGCGGGGAGATCGGGGTTCGCGAGGAACGAGGTGCCGAACGCGATCGCGTCGACGACGCCCGATTCGACGGCGCGCGCCGCCTCGTCGGGCGAGTAGCCCATGTTGGCGACGAGCGGCCCCGCGAACGCGCGGCGCGCGGGGCCGAGCACATCGCCGTGCTGCTTGCCGAGGAAATCGGCGCGCATCACATGAAGGTACGAGAGCCCGCGCGGCGAGAGCGCGTTGCACAGCGCGGTCGTGAGCGCGACCGGGTCGCTGTCCTGCATCGCGTTGTAGCTGTTGAGCGGCGAGATGCGCAGGCCGACGCGGTCGGAATCCCAGACATCGCTCACCGCCGCGATCACTTCCAGCATCAGCCGGGCGCGGTTCTCCAGCGCGTCATCTACCTCGATCCCGAGGTGTCGCACAGTGCCTTCGAGCTTGCAATGACCAAGTAGGACTTCTCCCCACCCAAGACCTGCCAATGGACGAGCGAGATGATGAGAGTCTATTTTTGGCACTCAAGGATGCCGTCGCATGCGAACACGATCCCGCTCCAGCGGGGGTTTCCACGTCTCATGCGCCGTTTCTCTGCACGGGCGGCAAATCTTCATCCGCTACCAGGCGCGTGCTGA
>CAIXEV010000186.1 GCA_903918555.1 uncultured bacterium
AGGAGGTGCCAAGCACCTCTCGGCACGTGCCGGGCACCGATTTCCGGGCACCGATTTCCGCTCAGACCCGCCGCGCGATCAGCATCGCAAGCTCGAGCGCCTGCTCGTAGTTCAGCCGCGGGTCGACATGCGACCGGTACGCCCGCGAGAGGTCGTCGTCGGTCAGGCCGCGCGCCCCGCCCGTGCATTCCGTCACATTCTCGCCGGTCAGCTCGACATGCACCCCCGCGAGCTGCGTCCCCTCCGTGCGGTGGATCTCGATCGCCTGCTCGACCTCCGCCAGCACATGCGCGAACTTGCGGGTCTTGACGCTCTTACCTGCCCACGCGCCGCCGGTCGGCACCACGGTCTCGGTGTTCCCGTGCATCGGGTCGCACACCCACGCGACCGCGAGGCCCTCGGCGCGCACCGCGCGCAGGAGCTTCGGGAACTCGCGGCCGATGCGATGCGCGCCAAAGCGCGTCACCAGCACGACGCGGCCGGGCTCGTTGTCGGGCGAGAGCGTGCGGATCGTGGCGAGCAGCGCGTCGACGGTCGTGTCCGGACCGACCTTCACGCCGACGGGATTGCGGATTCCGCGGCAAAACTCCAGATGCGCGCCGGTGGGCGCGCCGGTGCGCACGCCGATCCACGGCAGGTGCGTCGACAGGTTGAACCAGCCCTCGCGGCGCGGGACCTGCCGCGTGAGCGCGGCCTCGTACTCGAGGACGAGCAGCTCGTGGCTCGTGTAGAAGTCGACCCGCTGCATCGCCGCGATCGTGCCGCCCGCGAGCGTCTCCATGAAGCGGAGGCTCTCGCCGATCGAGTCGACCATGCGCTGGTACTCGGCCGCGAGCGGCGCATGGCGCACGAACTCGAGGTCCCAGTTCTCGGGGTGATGAAGGTCGGCGAATCCGCCGTCGACGAGCGCGCGCACGAAGTTGAGCGTGAGCGCGCTGCGCTCGTATCCGCGCAGAAGCAGCGTCGGATCGGGCGTGCGCGCGGCGAGCGTCGGCTCGGGCCGGTTGACATTGTCGCCGCGGAAGGTCGGCAGCTCGACCCCGTGAATCGTCTCGGTCGCGGCGCTGCGCGGCTTCGCGTACTGGCCCGCGAAGCGTCCGATGCGCGTGATGCGCTTGCGCGTCCCGTGGACGAGCACCAGGCTCATCTGCAGCAGGATCTTGAGCTTCGCGGCGATCGCGGGCGAGGTGCAGTCGGAGAAGCTCTCCGCGCAATCGCCGCCCCAGAGGATGAACCGCTCGCCGCGCGAGGCCTCGGCGAGCTGCGACTTGAGGTTCTCGATCTCGTAGCTCGTCACCAGCGGCGGCAGCGCGGCGACTTCGGCGAGGACACCGTCGAGCGCGACGCGGTCGGGATACACGGGCTGCTGGGCGCTCGGGTAGGCGCGCCAACTCTGAGGAGACCAGGGATCCGAAGGAGTCGCCGCGGACGAGGACATCCCAAGAGGGTACGGCGAACGCCAGACGGCTGCCGCAGCGGCGCACATCGATCAATCTCAGTGCCCCGGGCAGGCCTCGGATTGAATCCGAGGCCTGACCGCCAACGGCGGCCGCCGCAGCGGCGTGTCGATCACGCTGCGCGCTCCAGAAACCCATCGGATTCACTCCGATGGGTTTCCGCCAAAGGCCGCCGCCGCAGCGGCGGCCGCTCAAATGCGGGCGACAGGGCTCGAACCTGCACGGGTGTTACCCCACGGGAACCTAAATCCCGTGCGTCTGCCAATTCCGCCACGCCCGCGGAAGGCCGAGATTGTACGGATCGGACGAGCCGAGCCGATCCAACCCGAAG
>CAIXEV010000187.1 GCA_903918555.1 uncultured bacterium
CGCCAAGCGCCGCCTCGGCCTCGGCGTGACGGGGTTGGCCGACGCGCTGATCTTCTGCGGGGCCCGATATGGCGAGGACCGGGCCGTGGCCCTGACCGAACAATGGCTGGGGGTGATCCGGCGTGAGGCGTATCGCGCCTCTGCCGAACTGGCGGCCGAAAAGGGTGCCTTCCCCCTCTACGATCCGGCCATGCTTGAGCGGCCCAACCTGGCCAGCCTCGACCCCGAGACCCGCGAACTGATCGCGCGCCACGGTCTGAGAAACGGTTGTCTGACCTCGATCGCCCCCACCGGCACAACCTCTCTGCTGGCCGGGAATGTCTCTTCGGGGATCGAGCCGGTGTTCGCCTTCGCCTACACTCGCAAGGTGTTGCAACCCGACGGCACGAAGCGCGAGGAGGCCGTTGAGGACTACGCCCTGGCGCTCTGGAAGCGGCTCAAGGGGGCGGACGCCCCGCTCGAAACCGCGCCTGGCGACGCCTTCGTCAGCGCCCAGACCCTGACCCCCGAACATCATCTGCGGATGCAGGCGGCGGCCCAGGCCCAGATCGACAGTTCGATCTCCAAGACCATCAATTGCCCGGAGGACATCGCCTTCGACGCCTTCTCCGACGTCTATCGCCAGGGCTATCGTCTGGGCTGCAAGGGACTGACCACCTATCGGCCCAACGCCATCACCGGTTCAGTGCTGAGCGTCGAACCCACACCCACGCTTGCCCCGGTCCCGGCAGAACCTGTCCTGACGCCCAGGCCGGCGCGGCTTGAGGGCGCGACCTACAAGGTGCGCTGGCCGCTGGACCCGCACGCGGTCTATGTAACGATCAACGACTCCGGCGACGAGGATGGGGGCGAACGCCGTCCGCTGGAGATCTTCGTCAACTCCAAGAACATGGCCCACTACGCCTGGACGGTCGCCCTGACCCGGATGGTCTCGGCCGTCTTCCGGCGCGGCGGCGACGTCTCCTTTGTGGCGGAAGAACTGAAGGCGGTGTTCGATCCCGGCGGCGGCGCCTGGATGGAGGGGCGCTATACGCCGTCCCTCCCTGCGGCCATCGGCGCGGTGATCGAGCGCCACATGGCCCTCTCGGCCGGCGGCGCCTCCTTCGCTCCGGACGCCGCGCCCACACCCGAGCCCACCCCTGCGACAGCTGCGGCTCCTGCCCCCTCGGCCTGTCCGCGATGCGGCACGCCGGGCCTTGTCCGGAAGGAGGGCTGCGACAGCTGCCTCGACTGCGGCTATTCCCGATGCGGATAGCGCCTCTGCGTCAACCGTCGTCGAGCCGTCGGTGGACCGAACTCCTGTATCGGACGCGACGGCCGTTGGAGGTCCTGCTGACGGCGTCGCTCCGGAGCGTCGCCCGGCGCCAGCCGGATGCGTTCGACCGACTGGGTCCGGTCCGCCAGGCCACCATCCGCATCGTCCCCGACCACCTGCCGGTCGCCTTCGAAATGCGGCCGAACGGTGCGGCCGGGTCCATCCGCGTAGTGCGGCCGGAGTCTGATGCGGCCGGGACGTCGGCCCGGATCAGCGGCCCGCTGCTGACGCTCCTCGCCCTGTTCGACGGACGGGGGGACGCCGATGGGGCCTTCTTCCAGCGCCGCATCGATGTCGACGGCGACACAGCGGCCATCCTCGCCCTTCACAATGCGCTGGAAGCGTCGGAGCTGACGATGGCCGACATCCTGGGTCTGCCTCGGGGGTTCGATCCGGCGCTGCAGACCGCGCTGGCCGTGGTTGGGCGCTGGCGTCAGGGCGAGGTCCGCCCATGACCGGCGCCACCGCGCCAGGGCTCGAGCTGGTCTGCCCCGCCGGCTCGCCCGCCATGCTGAAAGCGGCGATCGAGGCCGGCGCGGACAGCGTCTACTGCGGCTTCCGCGACGAGACCAATGCGCGCAACTTCCCCGGCCTGAACTTCTCTCCCGGGGAGTTGCAGGCGGCGACGGACTGGGCCCACGATCGCGGCGCTCGGGTCTTGCTGGCGCTCAACACCTTCGCCCGGGCCGACGC
This sequence comes from uncultured bacterium, assembly GCA_903918555.1. Lineage (GTDB taxonomy): Bacteria > Planctomycetota > Phycisphaerae > Phycisphaerales > SM1A02 > QWPT01. Next base: position 2,009 of record CAIXEV010000187.1, read on the forward strand.
CACCGACCTGTGGCGGGCCTCAGCCGATGCGGCGGCGGGAGCGGGCGTGGACGCCGTGATTGCCGCGGACCTGGCGGTGCTGTCGCACATGCGCGCCAACCATCCCGGCGTACGACTTCATCTGTCGGTCCAGGCGGCGGCGGGAACACCCGAGGCGATTGCCTTCTACGCTCGCGAGTACGGCGTGAAACGGGTTGTTCTGCCGCGCGTCCTGAGCGTCGAAGAAATCAGAACCCTGACTCCGGAGATAGCCGTCGAGACCGAGGCCTTCGTCTACGGCGGCCTGTGCGTGATGGCCGAAGGCCGCTGCGCCTTGTCGTCCTATGCCTCGGGACGCTCACCGAACCTGTCCGGCGTGTGCTCGCCCCCTGAGGCGGTCAGCTTCACCGACGATCATGGGGAGCGCACGACGCGGCTGTCGGGCTTCGCCATCGACCGGCTCCTGGCGGGGGAAGTCGGCGGCTATCCGACCCTGTGCAAGGGGCGGTTCCGCGGCGGCGGGTCCGGCGAGGCGGCCTATCTCTTCGAGGATCCGGTCAGCCTGAACGCCATGAGCCTGCTTGCCGGCCTCGCCCGGGCCGGGGTCACCGCCGTCAAGATCGAGGGACGACAGAGGGGCCGCGCCTATGTGGCGCGCGTCACAGCCGCCTTCCGCGCTGCCATCGACGCCATCGGGCGTGGGGAGTCTCCCGCCCTCTATGAATCCCTGCTGGGCGATCTCGCCGAGGGCGCGCGCGAGACCACCGGCGCCTACCGGAAGCGCTGGCGGTGAGCGGGTTGATGGAACTGTCGATCGGACCGTTGCTGTTCAACTGGCCCGCTGAGCGGGTCGAGGCCTTCTATGCCCGGATCGCCGACGAGGCCCCGGTCGAAACGGTCTATCTCGGCGAGGTCGTCTGCGGAAAGCGACAGCCGTTGCTGCAGGACGTCCTGGCGCGGGCCGCCGAGCGGCTGGAAGCCGCG
>CAIXEV010000188.1 GCA_903918555.1 uncultured bacterium
ACCACGAGCGGAAGGATCGAGTCGATCCACCCGAACTGCCGGAACAGGAGGAAGAGCGGGATCATCGTCACCTGCCCCGGCAGCATCATGGTGCCGAGCATGACGAGGAAGAGCGGGGAACTCCCGCGGAAACGCAGGCGCGCGAACGCGTAGCCGACGAGGCTCGAGGAGAGCACCGTGCCGATCACGACGAGCACCGTCACCACGATCGAGTTCGCGAGCGCGTCGACGAAGCCCATCCACGGCGTGCTGCCGGTCTCGCGGATCGCGTCGAGGTAGTTGCCGGGCTGCGGATTCGGCGGGAAGAGCGCGATTCCCGCGCTGCCCGTCACGGCGGCCTCGGCGCGGTCGGGCGTCTCGAGGCTCACGACCGCCATCCACCAGAGCGGGAAGACGAACGCCGCCGTGCCCATGATGAGCACGAACCAGAGGATGGCGTTGGCGAGCGGAGAACGCTTCATTTTCGCAGGCTTTCGTAGTAGACGACGCGCGCGCTCGTCTTGAGGATGATGCCGGTGAGCACCAGCACGATCAGGAGGAGGATCCACGCCATCGCGCTCGCGTAGCCCATGTCGTAGAGCTCGAACGCCTTGTTGTAGAGGTAGAGCACATAGAAGCGCGTGAGGTCGCCGGGCTCGCCGCCGGTCATCACGAACGCCTGCGTGAAGACCTGGAACGAGCCGATCACCGCCATGATCAGGTTGAAGAGGATCACGGGCGAGAGCATCGGCAGCGTCACGCGGAAGAAGCGCCGCACGGGGCCAGCGCCGTCGATCTCGGCCGCTTCGTAGAGTTCGCGCGGGATCTGCTGCAATCCAGCGAGATACACCATCATCGAGCCGCCGACGAGCCAGAAGCTCATGATCGCGAACGCGGGCGCGCCGAGGATCGCAGCGTCCTTGCCGAACCACTCGGGGCCCGGGATGCCGACGGCCTCGAGCATGCTGTTGAGAAGCCCGCCCTCCGAATCGAAGATCCAGCGCCAGAGGATCGAGATGCCGACGCCCGCGAGCACGCTCGGCAGGTACCACGCCGCGCGGAAGAACGCGACGCCGCGCACCTTCTGCATCATCACCACCGCGGCGAGCAGCGCGAGGAACTGGCCGATCGGAACCGCGAGGAGCGCGTAGTAGACCGTCACCTTGAACGCGGTGTGGAAGCGCGTGTCGCGCGAGAGCAGCTGCGAGTAGTTGTCGGCGCCGACCCAGTCCGCGCCCGAGAGCGGGCCGATGCCCTTCCAGTTCGTCATCGAGAGGATGAGCGAGAGGAGGATCGGGAACGCCATGAAGAGGAGGAAGCCCGCGACCCACGGCGAAACGAGCAGGAATCCCGCGCGTTCCTCGCGCCGCGCGTTCGTGCCCTTCGGCGCGCGAAGGAGGAGGTAGGCGAGCGTCGCCGCGAACGCGCCGAGGAGCGCGGCGCCGCCGAGCGTCCAGCCGCGCCACGCGACGGGCGGCGGATTGGTGCCGCCCGGCACGAACGCGACATGCGTCGACCACTTCTCGTTCATCTGCTCGATCGCCTGCGCGAGCGTGAGGTCGCCCGTCTTGAGGCCCTGGTCCATCGTCGAGCCGAAGATCTGCTCGAAGGTCGGGTCGGCGGGCCACGCGATGACGGTCGCCTCGGGAATCGCGTCGAGATAGCCTTGGTTGTTCGCGGGCGGCAGCGTGTTGTCGAGGAACGCGGGGCTCGCCGCCACCGACTTCATCGTCGGGATCGCGAGGCCAAGACGCGCGTTCGCGGCCTGGCTCTCTGCGTTCGTGAGCCACTTGATGAGCTTCCACGATTCCTCGGGGTGCGCTGTGTGCCGCGCCATCGACCAGCTGACGGTGAGCACGCAGTTCGCCTCGGAAGCGCCGCGCGGCAGCGGCGCGAAATCCCACTCGAAGCCGCCGTTCGCGGGCGAGGGGATGCTGCGGTAGCTCGGCACGACCCAGCGGCCGAATGGGCCTGCCATGCCGACCTTTCCGCCGAGGAACACGCTCGCGCCCGTCGCGATCTTGCTCTTGCCGCTTGTGAGCGTGCCTTCCTCGTCATGGCACCACGCGCGCAGCGTCTCGAGCGCGCGGATCGCGTTCGGCTCCTCGATGCGGATGTTCTCGAGCGCGTCGTCGATCGCCTCGCCGCCCTCGGTGCGCAGATAGGTGCGCACCATCACGGGCCAGGTCACGAACTCGCTGCCCGTGATCGCGTCGCCGTCCTTCGCCTTCAGCTTCGACAGCGCGCGCGCCTTCGCGATGTAGTCGTCCCAGGTCCAGTCGTCGGCGGGGAAGGGGATCCCGGCCTCGCGGAAGAGATCCTTGTTGTAGTAGAAGCCGACGGT
>CAIXEV010000189.1 GCA_903918555.1 uncultured bacterium
ATCGCAGGTAGATGAACTCCTTCGAGGCGAACAGGACATGCGCGAGCGCCGAGTACGCGGCCGCTTCGCGCGCGGCGGCGTCCGCCGTCGCAGCGCGCTCCTCGGCGAGGAATGCGCGCGCCATCGCGATCTCATCGACGCGCGGCGCGCGGCCAAACGCCGCGTACCACATCGACTCGACGCGCGCCTCGTCGGGCCGTGCGTCCTTCGCAAGCCGCTCGCCCCAGTGCCGCGCGAACGCATGCACCAGCTCGCTGTTCAGGAACGCGAGCGCCTGCGCCGGCACATTCGAGCTGTGCCGGCGCCCGCAGGTCGTCGACGGCGGCGGCTGGTCGAACGCCTGCAGGAACGGATCGAGGAAGTTGCGCCGAACCGCGAGATAGACGCTGCGGCGTCCGGCGCCATCGACGGGGCCGTTCACGCCCGGCCGACCGCGCCCCTGCATGTGTTCGGTGAGATGGACGGGGACGCTCGGCCCGCCTTGTGCGGCGTCGAGCCGCCCGGAGGCGACGAGCATCGCGTCGCGGATCGACTCGGCGTCGACGCGGCGCACCGGCAGCGCGTGCCACGCGCCGATCGGCACTTCACCCGCGTCGGGCGCGGCACGGTACGCGCGCGACAGGACGACCTCGCGGATCAGCGTCTTGAAGGTCGCGCCGTCCGCGAGCTCGAGCGCGAGATGATCGAGGAGCGCGACATCCGTCGGTGCGGCGCCAAGCTGCCCGAAGTCGTCGGGCGTCTCGACGATCCCGCGGCCGAAGAGCTTGAGCCAGACGCGGTTGGCGAGCGTGCGCCAGAGGAACGGCGCGTCCGGCGCCGTGATCGCGCGGACGAGCTCCATGCGTCCGCTGCTTTCCGCCGAACCCGCGTCATCCGCGAACGGCGCGAGAATCGAGAGCCGCGCGCGCGGCGCGGGCTCGCCGTAGGCACGCGATGCGCCGCGCAGATGGACGGGCTCGTCGAACGCACCGCCCTCTTCAGCGACAAGCGCGCGCATCGGCGGCGAACAGGCCCGCAGCGCGTCGCGCGCAGCGATCGCCTCGCCGCGCGCAGCGATCACCGCGCCCCGCGCAGCGATCACCTCGCCCCGCGCGCCCTCGCCGGACGCCGACGCGAGCGCCGCGGAAGCGGATGCATCCGGCGCGCGGTCGATGTCCCACGCGCCGATCGCGGGCGGCGCGGCGTCATCGCTCGCGGCGATCGCGTCGACCTCGATCCAACCAGCGCCATCGTCGATGACTTCGATGTACGCGCGCTCGCCCTGGAATCGCGAGAGATCAAGCGTCTCGACGCGCCACGCAAAGTCGCGCGGATCGGTCGTCGGCGCATCCGCCGTCTCGATGCGCCGCCGCATGCCTTCGAAGAGGAGCCCGTTGCGATCGTCGAGCCAGTAGTTGTCGACGATCAAGCGCAGCCACGACGCCTGGCCGCGCACGCGCACATGCAGGTAGCGCCTCGAGACGGGGAACGCGGGCGACCGCGCGCTGCCGACCAGCGCGGCGTCGAGACGCGCGCTGTCGATGGTGCCCGTCTCCGCCACGCGCAGCGAGCCATCGGCCGCGAGCGCGACCGGCGAATCCGATCCGTCGAACGCGCGGCCGGAGCGCCGCCATCCAACGCCACCGCCGGTCGCGTCGTCGATGCGCGTCGCGCCCATGAGTTCGGGCGGCGCGGCCGGTGCGTCGAGCGCCGGCGCGTCGCGCGCGACCCCCGCCGCATCGCCGGCCGCAAGCAGCGCGCGCCGCGCGGCGTCCGCGAGCGGACCAGCCTTCGGATCGGTGTCGAGGAACCCCTCCACCCGGCGCGTGTTCCGCGCGACACCGGCGAGCGCGTAGAAGTCCTTCGCGGGGATCGGATCGAACTTGTGGTCGTGGCAGCGCGCGCACGCGATCGAGAGACCGAAGAGTGATCGGCCCGCGACATCGACCTTGCCCGCGATGCGGTCGGCCTCGTCCTGGCGCACATCGACCGGCGCGTGCGTCGCAGGGCCGAGGAACCACCACGCCGTGCCGATCGGTGCGGCGTTCGCGACGCCGAGCGCGGGCCGCGCGTCCAACAGATCTCCCGCGATCTGCTCCGCGACGAACCGCGCCGGCGGGAGATCGGCGTTGAACGCCTCGATCACATAGTCGCGGTAGCGCCACGCCTCGGGAATGTCGTAGTCGAACTCGTGGCCGAGGCTTTCGGCGTAGCGCGCGAGGTCAAGCCAGTGACGCCCCCACCGCTCGCCGAAATCGGGGCTCGCGAGCGCCTGGTCGACGAACGCCGCGAACGCCGCGTCGCTCGGCTCGGCGAGGAACGCCCGCACCTCGGCCTCGCTCGGCGGAAGGCCACGGAGGTCGTAGCTCGCGCGGCGCAGGAGCGCGGACGCGTCGATGTCCGCGGGCGCGGCGAGTCCATGCGCCTCGCGCGACGCGAGGACGAAACGGTCGATGTCGCCGCGCGGCCAGGCGGCGTCGCGCACGACCGGTACGGGCACCGCGCGCATCGGCTGAAACGCCCACGGCGCCGTGTACTCGGCGCCAGACTCGATCCAGCGGCGGATCGTGTCGACCTCGGCCGCGGCGAGCGGTTCGCGCCCGTCGGGCGGCATGTGCTTCGACGGATCGGGGTGCGTCACGCGCGCGAGGATCGTGCTCGCTGCGGCGTCGCCGGGCACGATCGCGCGCACGCCGTTCTTGAGCGTCGCGGTCGAGCCGGCAAAGGTGTCGAGACGG
>CAIXEV010000190.1 GCA_903918555.1 uncultured bacterium
CCGCGGCGCGTCCTTCGGCACGATGCGCCAGATGCGCCCGTGGTCGAGCGGCTGCTCGAGCTTGCGCGCCTCGACCTGCTTGCGCAGGAAAGTCGTCATGAAGTTCCGGTGCTGGATCACGCCGCGGTACATGTCGGCGAGATAGATCGCGCCGTCGGGGCCGCTCGCGCAGAAGACGGGACGGAAGCGCTCGTCGGTCGAGGTGAGGAACGACCGATCGCCGTCGGCCGGCGTCGCGACGATCCGTCCGTCACTCTCCGAGAGGCGGTAGCGGTGCACGAGGTTGCCGGCGACCTCGCAGACGAGCGCGCAGCCGTCCATGTCGTCGCCCATCGCCACGCCATCGTGCACATGCGGGCTGCACGCGCCCGTGAAGTTCGCGAGCCGCCCGTCCTTGAGCACGCCCTTCTGGTAGCCGCGGTTGACGCCGGGCGTGAGGTGCGACGGATACACGCGCGTGTCGGTCGCCGCGCGCGCGGGCACGCCGTCGAAACTCTTCTGCGATTTGTTGCGCGCGGCGTACTGCTTCGGCACGAGATCGACGAGCAGCGGATCGGAGTTCGGCGAGTAGTAGAGCCGGCCGAACGCGTCCTCGCTCACGCCCCACTGCCCGTGCGGCGCGACGGGCTCGGGGCGCAGCGTGGTTCCGTCGGGAACAAATCGATAGGGATGCTGCGAGCAGACGAAGGTGTTGTCGAGCGAGAAGAAGAGGCCGTTGCCGGCGTGCTCGGGGTTGTCCTTGCCCGCGAAACCGCTCGCGACGACCTCGGAGGAATCCGCGCGGCCGTCGCCATTGGTGTCGCGGCAGAAGTAGAGATGCGGCGGCTCGATCACGAGCACGCCGTCGCGCCACAGCGCGATTCCACGCGGCATCACGAGTCCATCGAGGAACACCGTGGCCTTGTCCATGCGCCCGTCGCCGTCGGTGTCGCTCAAGACCTTGATGCGGCCAAGCCGCTCGGTCTCGCCCGCGCCTTCGGCGTTGCGCATGTAGCCCGGCATCTCGACGACCCAGAGCCGGCCGTCAGGTCCGAACTCGAAGGCGACGGGCGCCTCGATCAAGGGCTCCGCGGCGACGAGCTCGATTCGAAATCCGTCCATCAACTTGAAGGACGCAAGCGCACCATCGGGCGAAAGAACCGGCGCCTCGGACACCTGCCACGCGGTTGGAATCTCGCCCTGCGTCTCGCCGGCGCGATCGCCCTGCTGGCCTTCGGCCGCGGCGGCGAGCATGCAAGCGGCAAGAATCGCCGTGGAAACAGGGACCGACGGGAGACGCATGCTCGGGAGTGACGCCATGCGCGGAGTGTAGAGAACGGAGCACGATTCGCGAAGCGTCGGACGCTGCGAGCGGTTCGATCCAAGGGAGATCGCCCGACCGCGCAGGGCTTCGCGTAGGCTATGTTCGAGGCGCCGCTCCATGGAAACCGCTCCAGTCCATCGACTCGACCGACGCCTGCGCCTCATCGCGCACGCGCTCGTGGCCACCGCGTGCACGCTTGCGGGCTGTGAGTCGCCCGAGCGGGCGCCACCCACGGTCGATGCATCGCCGCTTGCGATCGTCAGCGCGCGGATCGATGCAGGTCCCATGATCGGTTCGGTCACGCAGACCGGCGCCCGCGTGTGGGTGCATGTCGATGGCATCGAGTCGCTGCCAGGCGGGTCGTTCACCATGCGGCTGATCGTCGAGGACCCGACCGCGACCGACC
>CAIXEV010000191.1 GCA_903918555.1 uncultured bacterium
AGCGAAGCAGCGGCCGCGCGCGCGATCGCCGCGCGACTCGTGGCGGTGGGCAGGGGGGATCCCTTTGCGCGCTATCTCCAACTCGCGCTCGCACTTACGCTCGGCGACGAATCAGCGCGCGCTCAGGTCGAACGAATCGAGTCCGAGGCGCGCGCGGCAGGCGCAACGCAGTTCGCCGACGAAGTCTCGCGATTCCTCGTGCGACGCGGGAGCGCGGGCCCCGCCTCGCGGTAGACTCGGCGCGCCCGGTCGAGCCGGGCACGCGCACGGTTCCGAAAGCGGTGTGATTCCGCTACGAAGGCGTCACCGTGAAGCGCGCAGCCCGTCTGCGCGTCCAAGTCGGGTCGAGTCCCGTGCGCGTCGAGTTCCTGCCTCCGCTCCTGAGGCGTGGTCCGACGGCGGCGCGGTCACTTCCGTGCGGCGCGCCGTCCCTTCCACGCATCAGGAACCTCCACGGAGGCGTCGTTCGGACTTCGCGTCGGAGGCGCGGTGCAAGGCGGCCGCTCATGCCGCGGAAGGATTGTTCGTTTGAAGCATCTGAAGTCGTTCGTCATCGCTGCGTCTGCCAGCGTTCTCGCCATCGGTGATCTCGCGCAGGCGGACCTGGTCGGCTCCTATGCGGTTGGAACCGGCGCGAGCAAGAGCTACCTCCAGTTCGAGTTTGCCAACTCGAACACCTATCTCTACGAGGTTCGGTACGACGGGGTCCTGCGAGGCGACGACCTGTTCGCGATCGTCGCGGCGGCACAGCCGTCGTTCTTCTCCTACCAGGTCGTGAGCTTCAGCTTCGGCGACGCGCTCTTCGGCGTCACGATCGGCGGCGACAGCAACGAGGGTTTCGGCAATCCGCCGAGCTACCTCGACTACTGGCACTACTGGACGCGCGAGCCGGCGGCATCGACCTGGACGAGCGCGATGATCGGCTTCGGCGACCGCATGGTCTCGAACGGATCCTGGGACGGCTGGGTCTTCAACTCGGATGCGCCTCCGGCCGCCGTGCCGACGCCGGCCGCTGGACTCGCGCTCGCATCGGGCGCGCTGCTTGCGCGACGCCGCCGCCGCTGAGAGCGCGGTGAAGCGTCCGGCTCGTCCGATCACTTCAGCGTCTTGAGATACGCGACGGCGTCGCGGATCTCGGCATCGCTCAGGATCGTTCCCATCGCGGGCATCGCGCTCGCGCCGGCGTTCTCGTAGCCCTTCGCGATGCTCTCGCTCGGATTGACGAGCGAGTGAAGGAGATGCCGCGCGTCGCCGCGGCTCGCCACGCCGTCGAGGGCAGGGGCCGCGTTGCCGCCGGTGCCACCGACCGCGTGGCACTTCACGCACACCGCGCTCTGGTGGTAGAGCACCACGCTGCGACCTCGCAGAGCGTCGCCGCCGTCAAGCGCGATCGCCTCGTAGCGTCGAATCGGGTCGTCGCCGAGCTGTCGCTTCCATCGCGCCAGCGCGCCAGCGAGCGGACCATCCGTTCGGCTTGCGGCGACCTCGACGATGTCGAGGCGGAGCGCCGGATCAAGCGAGCCGTCCACGAGCTTCTCCGCGATCGCCGTGAGCGCGCCGTCCGCCGAGGTGCCGATCGACCCGAGATCCTCGATCGCGCGCTGCCGCTCGATGGTTTCGCCGTGCTCCGCGGCATCGGCGAGCGTGGCAAGCGCCCT
>CAIXEV010000192.1 GCA_903918555.1 uncultured bacterium
CCTCGAGACGGTGCGCATCTACGCGATCCCGCTCGCCAATCCAGACGCGCGCGCCATCGCGCTCGCGACCGGCCTCCCGCGCGCGACCAACGCGCGCGCGATCGACAGCGACCGCGACGGCGCGATCGACGAGGATGCCCCGGCCGATCTCAACGGCGACGGCGCGATCACCGGCATGCGCATGGTCGCTCCGCCGAGCAAGGCCGCCACGCATCTCGTCGACGGCGTCGATCCGCGCATCATGCGCACGCCGAACCGCGAGAAGGGCGAGCGCGCCACGCACCTCCTGTCGGTCGAGGGAAGCGACGCGGACGGCGACACAGGCGTCGCCGAGGATCCGCGCAACGGCGTCGACCTCGACCGCAACTTCCCCCACCGCTACGCCGAGTTTGCGATTGATGCGGGCCAGTTCCAGCTGAGCGAACCAGAGGCGATCGCAATCGCGACCTTCGTCCGCGAGCACCCCGAGATCCTCACCGCCGTCGTGTTCGGTCGCCACGACACGCTCGTGAACTTCCCCGACACGAAGGACAACGACTCGACCGGCCGCACGCCGATGGTCTATCACCCAGACGACCACGGCCTCTACCGCGAGATCGCGAAGCTCTGGAAGGACACCGCGAAGATCGAGCGCTCCGCGAACCAGGACCTCGCTGGATCGCTCGTCCTCTGGCTTGCGAACCACCGCGGTGTCGCGGCCGTCGCAGCGAACGGCTGGTCGCGCCCCGAGCTTCCGAAGCCGCCCGAAGGCACGCCCGCGCCGCCCGAGACGGGTGACCCGGAGCGCGCGGCGTGGCTTGCGGTCTCCGACACGATGTACGGCGGCGCCGGCTTCCGCCCGTGGACCGCGTTCGATCATCCGACCCTCGGCAAGGTCGAGATCGGCGGCTTTGCGCCGTTCTTCCGCGAGTCGCCGAACGCGGAACAGGCCGACGCACTCGCGAAGGCGTCGGGCGCGTTCGTCGCGGCGCTTGCTGAGCGGCAGCCGAGCCTCGAGGTGAGCGCGGCCGAAGTCACCGTGCTCGCCGACGGCCTCATCCATGTCGCGCTCCGCATCACGAACACCGGCGTCGCGCCCACCGCGACCGCGATGTCGACGATCGCCGATGTCACGCCGCCGATCATCGTGCGCGTGCCCGTGAAGCCCGAAGCCGTCTTCTCGGGCCGTCCCGTCGAGAAGATCGAACGGCTTGCGGCCGGCGAATCGCGCGAGTTCACCTGGATCCTCCGCGTCGACCCGAAGGAACCGCCCGCCGTCAGCGTCACGGGCGCATGGTTCGACCCGATCACCCGACCGATCTCTGCCGCTGCGTCCAAGGAGGCCGCACGATGAAGTCCTACACCCTGCTCTCCACCGCCGTCGTCGTCGCCTCGCTGCTCGTGGCGCCCGCCGCGCACGCGCAGCAGCGTCCCGAGTCGAAGTCGGCGCTCCGCTTCGACCACTTCCGCGACTTCCCGACGCTCGTCGCCGAGTCGAAGGCGCTCGCCGCCGCGCACCCCGAGCTCCTCACCTACTCGGAGATCGGCTCGAGCTCGCAAGGCCGACCGATCTTCGTCCTCACGCTCAACAACGCGAAGACGGGCGCAGACACCGCGAAGCCCGCGATGTACATCGACGGCAACATCCACGGCAACGAGATCCAGGCGTCGGAGACCGTGCTCTACACCGTGTGGTATCTCGTCGAGCAGTACGGCGAGAACAAGGCGATCACGGACCTGCTCGACCGCGTGGCGTTCTACTTCATTCCGTGCGCCAATCCCGACGGGCGGCAGATGTGGTTCGAGACGCAGAACTCGCCGCACTCGTCGCGCACGGGCATGAAGCCGACCGACAACGACCGCGACGGCGCGGCCGATGAAGACGGCCCCGACGATCTCGACGGCGACGGCTCGATCGGCATGATGTGGCGGCGCGACCCGAACGGCACGCACCGACGCAGCGAGCTCGACCCGAACGAGATGGAGTTCGTGTCTCCCGAGCCGCGCGCGGACGGCACGATCCGCCGCGGCGACTGGTCGATGGCGGGCCAGGAAGGCTTCGACAACGACGGCGACGGCGAGATCAACGAGGATGGCCCCGGCGGCTACGACATGAACCGCAACTGGCCGGGCGACTGGCATCCGAAGCATGTCGAGGGCGGCGCCGGCGACTGGCCGCTCGCGTACCCGGAGACCGACTGCGTGGCGCGGTTCATCTACTCGAAGCCGAACATCGCGGCGGGGCAGGCCTATCACAACGCGGGCGGCATGATCCTGCGCGGCCCGGGCGCGCAGAGCAACGAAGGCGCCTACGCGGGCGACCGCGCGACCTACGACGCGATCCAGAACGCCGGC
>CAIXEV010000193.1 GCA_903918555.1 uncultured bacterium
GCCGGCGTTCTACTACGAGACGGGGTACGGCTCGCCGCTCGTCTACGCGCGGGTCCTCGACCTCGCTGCACCGCACCTCGCCCGCGGCGAGCGTCCGAAGCTCCTCGACTTCGGCTACGGCACGATCGGTCAGCTGCAGCTCCTCGCCCACTGCGGTTTCGATGCGCACGGCGTCGATGTCGAGCCCGTCTTTCCCGCGCTCTACTCGGAGCCTGGCGACACGGGCGCGATCGGGTCGGGATCGGTCGCCGTCCACCTCGGGCAGTGGCCGGCCGACGAGGCGCTCCGCAGCGCGATCGGCGGGGGGTACTCGCTCATCACCAGCAAGAACACGCTGAAGAACGGCTACATCCATCCGTCGCCGCCCGCGGGCCAGACGGTCGACCCGAAGAAGATGGTGCGCCTCGGCGTCAGCGACGAGGAGTTCCTCGCGCGCGTGCACGACGCGCTCGTTCCCGGCGGCGTGTTCGTGATCTACAACATCTGCCCGCCGCAGAACCCGCCGGATCAGGAGTACATCCCGTGGGCCGACGGCACCTCGCCGTTCTCGCGCGCCATGTTCGAGAAGGCTGGCTTCGAGGTCCTGTCGTTCGATGTCCGCGACGACGCGTGGGTGCTCGACTGCTTCGAGAAGCTCGGCTACACCGAGGGCAAGACCCGCGAGGAAGCCGCGAAGGAGTACCTCTGCTGGTACACGGTCGTGCGGCGCAAGCCTGCCGCCTAACGATCGCGCGCATCGGCGGGAGCGCGGAAGCAATTCGCGTTTCGCGGACCCTTGTTCGCCCGACGAATAGCCCCAAACGGGGGAAGAGCGGCCCGCGATGCTTTCTTTCAGAGAATCATGCTGCATCTGCATCTGGGTGGCTTCGAACGATGGCCGGTCTGGCGGCGCCGCGATGGCCTCATGGAGGGGCTGTAGGCGCGTCTGTTCGGTCCGGGATCGATCACCACCCGTTCTGGTGCCAACGCTGGCGGAGTTGCCGGCCGACTGAAAGGAATTGCAATGCTGAGCCGCGCACTGGCCTTCGTCATCTCGAGTCTGTCGCTTTGTCTTCTTCTCGCGCCGTCGCGCGCAGACGCCCAGTGCGGTTCATTGACGAACGACTGCTGCCTTCCAAGCCCGACGCTTTCGCCCGGATGCTCGGACGAGACCTGCTGCGAGGCCGTCTGCGCCGCCGATGCGTACTGCTGCGACATCTACTGGGATTCCGTCTGTGCGTTCTCGGCGGCGCTGCGATGCCCGAGCGTCTGCGGCAACGCGAGCTGCGATCTCGCAGTCTCGAACCAGACCGAGCTTGAACTCTGCGGCGAGGGTCTCAACGACGACTGCTTTGCGACCGTGGAGCCGCTGCTGACGCCGGGCTCCACGGTCCAAGGGACTCTGAGCGCGGGAAAGGGCGGGGGCGGCGGACGGGACCTCGACTGGTATCGATTGACGATCCTCGAGCCGACGGCGGTCTCCCTCTCGCTGCGTTCGGCGACGGTCCCCGCTGCAGCCGCGATCCTGGACGCGAACTGCACAGGAAACCTGTTCGCGGGCACCGATGGCCGCTGCCCGGCCGAAGTCACGGCGTGTCTCGCGGCGGGCGACTACCTCGTCCTCGTCTACGCCACGGTGTTCGACGGCTTCCCCTGCGGAGCCACCGACAACCGATACACGCTCGGAATCACGGGAGTTTCCGGCTGCTCCACCGCGCCGCCGTCCAACGACAACTGCGTCGACGCGACCGTCGCCACGATCGGCGCGAACCCGTTCAACAACATCTTCGCCACGACGGAGGTCTCGCAGCCGAGTTGCGGTCTTGAGGGATTGGCATTCACGAAGGATGTCTGGTTCAGCTTCTCCGCGACCGAGACGGGGGTCTACGAGTTCGGCACCTGCTTCGCGCCGTCCACCCTCGACACCGGCCTCGAGATCTGGAACACCTGTCCTTCGAACGGAGGCGCGATCCTCGCGTGCGACGACGACGGCTGCACCATCAGCTCCTTCGTGCGAACCTCGCGAATCGTCTATCCGTTGACGAAGGGCCAGACGGTCCTCGTCCGCCTCGCGGGCCTCCAGGACGCGTCTGGCGTCGGCGATCTTGTCATCAACCTCTTCGGTGGCGCCGTCACCTGCGGCGATCCGGCTCAGAACAACTGCTGCGCCGTCGCGCTGACGCCTGGCTGTGCCGACGAAACCTGCTGCAACCTCGTCTGCACGATCGATCCGCTGTGCTGCTTCGACTCGTGGGACGCGAGCTGCGTCGCCTTCGCGCAGTCGCTCTGCGCGGTGAAGTGCGCGGACAAGTGCGCGCTCGCCTCGGAGACCGCGCTCGAAGACGAGCCATGCGGCGCGGATACGAACGGAGGCTGCAACGGTGGACCGGCCACGGTGGTCTCCATCGGCGACACGGTTCGCGGCACCCTCTGGGCCGACGACGGTCTGCGCGACACGGACTGGTACCTGCTCTCCGTGAGCGAGCCGACCGAGGTGACCATCTCGATTCGCTCCGAGTTCGACAGCTTCGCAGCCTTCGTCGGGATTGACTGCGAGTTCATCGCCTCGACCGAGGGCAGCTGCCCCGGGACGAGGACGCGCTGTCTCCCTCCGGGCGACTACTACATCCTCGCGCTGCCGTCGGGTTTCGACGGGCTGCGATGCGGCGGAGAGGTGAGCAACGAGTACACGCTCGAGATCGCGGGAGTTCCCGGGTGCAGCACCGAGCCGCCCGCGAACGACTTCTGCAGCGGCGCGTCGGTCGCCACGCTCGGCGCGAATCCGGTCGACACGATCTTCGCGACGACCGAGGTTTCCGAGAAGACCTGCGGATTGAACGGGCTCCCGTTCACCAAGGATGTCTGGTTCACCTTCACGGCGCAGGAGAACGCGGTCTACACCTTTGAAACCTGCGGCGGACCATCCTCCTTCGACAGCGGCATCGAGGTGTGGGACGGCTGCCCGGGGAAAGGTGGCGAGGTCATCGCCTGCAACGACGATGGCTTGACCTGCCAGAGCCTTGCCTCGAGCGTGAGCTCCCAGCTTTCGCAGGGCGAGACGGTCTTCATCCGCATCGGCGGCTCCAATGACGCGTCGGACAAGACCGAGCTCGTCGTCCGATCGGGATGCTGCGGAGGCGGGTGCGACGGTTGCTCGAATCCCACCGTGGTCGGACTCGGCGCGAACGCGTTCACGAATGTGCAGACCTTCTGCTACTTCGAGGATGGATGCGGCATCTTCGGAGGGTTCAGCAGCAATGTGAACTTCTACCAGTTCACGCCGCCGCAGACGGGTGCCTACGCCATCTCGACCTGCGACAGCGCGCCCTTCGACACGGTGATCTCGGTGCGCACGGGTTGCAACGGAACCATCCTCGCGTGCAACGACGGCACGGCGTTCACGGAATGCAACGGCAAGACAAGCCGCATCCCGAGCGTCGAGCTCGAGGCGGGGCGACCGTACATCATCACGATCGGCAGCAACGACTACTTCGGGGTCGGTGCCGGCACGCTCACCATCGCGCCTGTCGGCACGGGGAGCGGGCCTGCGAACGACGACTGCGCGAACGCCACGCCGGTCGCGGTCGGGCTCAACAGCTTCTCGAACCTCGGCGCGACGGGCTCCGTGTACACCTTCTGCAGCGATCTCGCCCGAAGCGTGTGGTACAGCTACACCGCGACCGCCGACGGTCCGGCCACGATCTCCTTCTGCGAGACCGACGGCGGATCGACGGCCGTCAACACGGTCATCGCGGTGATCAGCGAATGCGGTGGTCTGTCGATCGCCTGCAACAACGACGCCTGCGGGTTGCAGTCGAAGGTGACCTTCCCCGCGACCTGCGGCACGACCTACAAGATCGCGATCGGAACCCGAGCAGGCGCGTCGCCCGCCGCGGGCAGCGGCACCTTCCGCGTCGTGCAGGCCGGGAACTGCACTCCGCCGTGCCCCGCCGATCTCAACGGCGATGGCTCGGTGGCCGCCCAGGACCTTGCGGCGCTGCTCGGCGCGTGGGACGGCCCGGCGGGCGACATCAACGGCGACGGCACGACGAACGCGCAGGACCTCGCGGCGCTGCTTGACGCGTGGGGAGCATGCGGGCCGTGAGGCGCCCGGAAGCGGCGTGGCTGCGGCGCCGTCCGCGCCGCTGAGGGGCCAGGGGTGGCTGGTGGCGAGAACCAGCCGAGGCATGGACGCTGGGTTCAGCTTCGGCACCTGATTCGGGGGGTTCCAAGTCGGAAATCGGGCCCAATCCACCGCGGTTCCTCTTCGAAAGAAGCAATCGGACCGTAGGGTGCGTGTGTGGAGCGCGCGGAGCCTCCGTGTGGTCGGGGCCGCGCGTGGATCGGTGCGTGTGCGAGTCGTCTCAAGGAAGCCTCCAATGCGTGATTCGTTCGATCTCTGCGGTGCCCTCGCGCTGTTCGCCGGCGTCGTCCTCGCGTCTCCCATCGCCGCGGCGCAGTCCTGCCCTGCGTGCGAGCAGGCGACCGTCGTTCAGGCCGGCGACACCCCGTTCGTCGGATCGGCGACGGGCTGCCTCATCCCCGCCAGCGAGACGGGCTGCCTTCTCCCTTCGAACAACACCTTTTTCTTCGCGTTCACGCCGAAGCAGTCGGGGCTCTACCGCATCTCGACCTGTACGGGCGCGCCGCCGGGCGGCTCGCTCACCGTGCTCTCGGTGTGGAGCGACTGCAGCGAGTTCTCGTTCCTCGCGTGCGGCATCACGGGTTGCCCAAGCGGTGGCGTCGAGGGCAGCCTCATCGGCGATGTCGAGCTGCAGCAGGGCATCACCTACCGGATCGGTCTCGGCGCCTCGTGCTGCGGGCCGGAATTCATCGAGAGCGGCGTCCTGAGCATCGATCCGATCGACGCGCCCGGGACCGGTTGCGCCGAGGCCACCGTCGCGGTCGTCGGAACCAACGCCTACGACACGACCGACCGCGACGAGATCGTCGATCTCGCCGGGTTCTGCGATCCCGCTCCTGCGGGGAAGCCGTTCGACCGCCGCATCCACAACGCGCAGTACTTCAAGTTCACCCCGCCGGCGACCGACACCTACCGGATCTCGACCTGCGGGCAGGGCGAGCAGATCTGGGAACGGAGCGCCGTCATGGCCGGCTGCTCGCCCACGGACGGCATGATCGCCTGCTCCGACTCGGGCTGCTACACGCCCGACGACAACACCGGTTCGACGATCCGCGCCGTGCTGCTCGAGGCCGGCGTCGAGTACACCATCCTGATCGGCGGCGTCTCCGGGTCGCAGTCGGGCACGGGCGCCTTCGTGATCGAGCCGTTCGTCGAGTGCACCGGCTCGAAGCCGACCGTGCAGGAACTCGAGGCCTGCGGAGACGACACGAACGCGGGATGCCTCGGTTCGCCGCAGTCCGCCGAGCCGATCGAACTCGGCGACTCCGTGCGCGGCACCATGTGGGCCGCCAACGGCGTGCGAGACACCGATTGGTACAGCATCGAGCTGAAGGAAGGAACGAACCTCACGCTCGAGCTCAACTCGACCGTCCCGAGCTTCGCGACCATCTTCTTCTCGAACTGCACCACCAGCCTGTTCATGGACCAGACCGCGGGCGTCTGCCCTGCGCTCACCGACGGCGAGTGCCTGCCCGCGGGCCAGTACTACATCGTGGTGGCGTCGTACGAGTTCTACAACTTCCCGTGCGGCTACGACGGCGGCAACGACTACACGCTCACCGTGAGCGGGAAGCCTTGCGACGCGAGTCCGCCGCCGAACGACCTCTGCGTTGACGCGATCGAGGTTGCGGAAGGCGCGACGCCGTTCGACAATTACTACGCGGGCGCCGACATCGACTTCGAGACCTGCGCGCTCATCGGGCGCGATGTGTGGTTCTCGTTCACGGCGCCCGAGACGCGCGACTACAAGCTCGCAGTCTGCAACGGAACCGTACCGTTCAACAGCGGCATGGACATCTGGACCGCGTGTCCGAACAAGTCGGGCCAGTTGCTCGCGTGCAACCGCGACGCGAACGACCCG
The DNA here is from genome assembly GCA_903918555.1 of uncultured bacterium. Taxonomy (GTDB): domain Bacteria; phylum Planctomycetota; class Phycisphaerae; order Phycisphaerales; family SM1A02; genus QWPT01. Next base: position 5,985 of record CAIXEV010000193.1, read on the forward strand.
AACTGCGGCAACTCCTCGTTCTCGACCATCATCCTTCCGATGACCTCCGGCCAGACCGTGCTCGTCCGCGTCGGCAGCGAGTTTTTCTTCGATGTGCTCCCGCCGGGAGACGCAGAACTGGTCATCACCGCCCTCGGCGAGGAACTCGTCTGCGGCGACCCCGATGCGGGCGACTGCTGCGTCACCAGCGACCAGCCGAACTGCAACGATGTCGAATGCTGCAACTTCGTCTGCGTCTTCGATCCGGCGTGCTGCGGCACGGCATGGGACGCCACCTGCGTCGCGAGCGCCGCGCTCTACTGCTACTTCCCGTGCGGCCTGCCGCCTGAGAACGACGCGTGTTCGACTCCGCTCCCGGCGACCGTCGGCGCGAACCCGTTCCGCAACGCCCGAGCCGAAGGCTCCACGCAGACGACCTGCGGCACCATCTACTCCGATGTGTGGTTCGAGTACACCGCGACGACCGACCGGCCCGTCACGATCTCGATCTGCCCGGCGGACGGAGGCTGGGCGCTCGTCACCGGCGGCGACTACGGCGATCTCGACACGAGGCTCGCTGTGTTCGACGCCTGCGACGGCGCGCTCGTCGCCTGCAACGACGACGCCTGCGGCACGCTCTCGCGGGTCACCTTCACGCCCACCTGCGACGCGACCTATCTGATCGCGATCGGCTCGAGGGACGACGCCGAAGGCATCTACAGCCAGGGCGTCGGGTCGTTCACGCTGATCCAGACCGGTTCCTGCGGAGGCGGCTGCGCGGCCGACCTCAACGGCGACGGCGAAGTCGGCGCGCAGGATCTCGCGGCGCTCCTCGGCGCGTGGGACGGGCCGGCCGGCGACATCAACGGCGACGGCACGACGAACGCGCAGGACCTGGCTGCGCTGCTGACCGCGTGGGGGGCGTGCGCTTCGTAAGTTCGCGTGGCGTTGGGGAAACGGCCCTGCGTCCGTCAGGCCGGGCTTGGCGCGCGCCTGCGTGCCGCGTAGTCCGCCGCACGCGCGGAATCGCCGAGCGTGCGATGAAGGATCTCGAGTTCCTCGAACACATACGGGTCCGGTTTCCCGTGCGCGGCGAGTTCCGACTCGAGCTCCTGCTGCATGTCGAGCGCATCCTGCAGATGGCCGAGCGCGCGCAGGGTTCGTGCCACCATCCAGCGCGCGATGCGGTGTTCGGCGACCTGCCCGGCCTCCTCGCGGAGGTCGGCGGCGGCGCGGAAGTGCGCGAGCGACTCCTCGTGGCGCTCGACCGCGTGCAGCGCGCAGCCGATGTTGTTGCGAAGCGAGGCTTCCCAGCGGCAGGCCGCGGGCTGGTCCGACTCGCGCGCGAGCTCGAGCGCCTCGAAGTTCCACTTGAGCTGCGCCTCTGGAGCCGTCTCGACGACCGCGAGCATGTGCATCGCATCGATGGCGACCGCATCGTCGCCGGCCGCGTATGCGTGCTCGACGGCCCGTAGGTAGAGGTCGTGCGCAGCGAGGCGTGCATCCTGCGAGATGCCGTCGGCGGGGTGGCTCGTGGACACGAGCGTGCGCGCCGACTCGAGTGCGTGGTACGCGCGGGCAAGGGGGCCCGCGGCAGCGGCGGTTGCGTCGAGCTCCCGAAGGATGTGCGTCGCGTCCGCAAACCGCCGCATCATGCCGAGCGCGCGCGCGATCTGCGTCGAGAGGATCAGGGCGTCGTCGCCGCTTGCGTGCTGCAGCGCGGCTCGAAATGCGCGCTCGCTCGCCTCGGGATCGGAGAAGTCCCAGAGCTGGTTGAGATCAACTGTCACGACGAGGATCAGAATAGCGAGAAACGCGCACGAGGTCATTGGCGACGCGCGTCGGCTGTTCGCCGAACGGTCGAGCAGATCTCGGCGCGAGAGCGGTGGTCACGAGGTCGCAGGTGCGTAGCCCTGGTCGCGCAGGCGACGGCCCATCGGCTCGTACTCGGCGTCGTCCGCCTCGCGGGTGCCGAGGCCCTCGACATAGCGGTTGTACATGCAGAACGCGGCGGTGATGAGGACCGTGTCGTGGATGTCGTGGTCGCTCGCGCCCGCCGCGCGCGC
>CAIXEV010000194.1 GCA_903918555.1 uncultured bacterium
GACTCTGGTGCCAGCGGCTCGGGCCTTGCCCTCGCCCCCGCCTGTCGCCCTCGCCCCCGGCTACCGCTTCATCTCAGCCGCGCGTTCCTCGGTCGCGCGCTTGATCAGCGGTATCGCCTCGCGCATCTGGTCGTGGCTCATCAGGAACTCGCCGAGCGCCTGCATGAAGCGCCAGTCGTCGGGGGCGAGCTCCATCGCGCGGCGCAAGTCGCGTTCGGCCTCCGCGACCTTGCCGAGCGCGAGATTTCCGTCGGCACGCATCCTGTAGGCGAACGGATTGTCGGGCGCGATCTCGAGCGTCCTCGTCACGAGCGCGACGCCTTCCTCGACATCGGCGACAGCGCCTGACTCGATCAGCAGGATCGACAGCCGGCGCATCGCGTTGAGGTCGTCGGGACGGCGCTTCACGGCCTCGCGGACGAGCGCGAGCGCATCGCCGCGCCGCTCGTCCTCGATGAGCCAATCGACGACCTGCTCGCGCAGGCCCTCCCACTCGGGATGCGCGTCCCACTGCGCGCGCGCGTAGTCGACCGCGCCGGGGATGTCGCCGCCGCCGCGGATCGCTCGCGCGATGCCGGCCGCGAACGCCTCGTTCATGCCGTCTCGCTCGGCGAGCGCGCAGATGCGCATCTCGCTCGCCTTGTAGTCGCCGCGCACCGCATCGAGCCACGAGACGCGCCCCTCGAGCACGGGGCGCCACGGCCCGTCGATGCCGAAGCCATCGGGCGCGGGCAACGCGAGCAGGTAGCACGCGCGCGCACGCTCGGCGTCGCGCACGACCTCAGGCTTCGGCCGCATGCCCGTGCCGCTGTAGACGACCGCAGGCGGCACATCGACGCGCGACATCACGAAGTCGCCCGCGGCGACGAGCGTATTGATCGCGCCGACATACGCAAGCCCCGCGAACGCCACGCCCGACAGCGCGGCAGCGGCGGCGCCGGCGCCCTGCACGCGGCCGTCGCGCTTGAGCTGGAAGCGGTGGAGCCGCACATCGCGGCGACGCACGAGCTCGGCGCACAGCCACGCGAGGTAGGTGACGCACGCGGCGATGCCCGACGCGAAGAGCAGCGGCACGCCGATCGCGCCGCGCACCGCGAAGAACGCGGCGATCGCGACGAGCGCGAGCGCGATCTCCTCGCCCCACGAGAGGTCGTACTTCCGCGCGGGCGCGCTCGCGCCGTCGCGGTGCTTCGCCATGAACGCAGGCTTGCCGAAGCCGACATGGAGCGCCTGCTCGGGGCACGCGCTCACGCAGTCGAGGCACTTCATGCAGCCTTGGTCGACCACCATCTTGAAGTCGCGCACTTCCTCGTGGACGCGCACATTCGAGGTGCACACCGCGGTGCAGTGGCCGCACTGCGTGCACGCGTCGGAGACGCGGATGCGCACCGGCGAGAGCTCGTCGAGCGGCGCGAAGAATCCGCCGTACGGACAGCCGTAGGTGCAGTAGCCCTTCGCGCCGAGGAGGTAGACCGTGAGGAACCCGCACACGAGCAGGAACGGCACCGCCATCAGCACGCCGGGGAAGGTCGCCCAGAAATCCGTGGTGGTGAAGTCGGTGCTGAAGCCCGGCCAGGCGAGCTCGGGCCGCGTGTACGGCGCGATCGCCACGCGGTAGGCGATCGGCCACAGGAACATGTAGACCGCGAGCGCGAGCGGCATCCAGAGGAGGAGCCGCGAGCGGAAGAGCTTCGGGCGGATGCCGACCTTCTTCATCAGGTAGCCGCAGAAGTCCTGCAGCAAGACGATGTGGCACGCCCAGCCGCAGAACCAGCGGCCGAGGAGCGCCGTCGAGGTCAGCGCGAGCAGGAAGAGCACGGTGCCGGCGTTGATGACGCCGTACTTCGAGGTCTCCATCGCCTCCGAGGGCTCGAGCGGCGAGATCGTCTCGCCCGTCCAGAGCCACTGGACGACATGCACGATCATCAGCAGCTGGATGGTGACGAGCACCGTCGCCCGCTTCCAGCCCATGCGCGAATGCGGCGCCTTTGCGCCCTTCGGCACATGTCCGTCCGGTCCCGCGGGCAGGACGGTCAGCGAGAGGCTGCTCGGGCGTTGGGCTTTCGGTTCGCAGCTCATTCGGTGGATCTCGGGCGCATCCTACGCGCTCGTGCCGATTGGGTTTCCTTCGTCGGGTTTCCTATACTCGCGCTTCCGCATGGCCTCGCGCGACCTCTACGACATTCTCTCGATCAGCCGTACCGCGAGCGCGGACGAGATTCGCCGCGCCCACCGCAAGCTGGCGCTGCAGTTCCATCCCGACCGCAACAAGGCGAAGGACGCGCCCGCGAAGTTCGCGGAGATCCAGGAGGCCTACGAGGTCCTCTCCGACGCCGAGAAGCGCCGCCAGTACGACGACTTCATCCGGCTCGGCGGTTCGCCGGGCGCGTTCGGCGCCAACGGCCCGACCGGCGGACACGGCGGCGGATCGGGCGGTGGACACGGCCAGCATCCGGGCGGCGGCTCCGGCGGCGGCTGGTCGAACGGCGGCGGCGGCGAGGCGTGGACCGCCACCGACAGCGAGACCTTCGAATCGATCTTCGGCGATATGTTTGGCGGACGCGGCGGCCCGCGCGGACGCACGCGCGCAGGCGGCGGCTCGCAGCGCGCCCGCGCGCGCGAACGCATGGAGGCCGAGACGACGGTGCCGCTCGAGACGACGATCAGGGGCGGCAAGGTCGGGCTCGTGCTCGACGACGGAAGCGTCGAGGTTCCGATTCCGGTCGGCGCGGAGGAGGACGAGCTCCTCTCGGTGCCCGGTCGCCTCGACCTCGTGGTGCGCATCAAGATCGCGCCGCATCCGTGGCTCTCGCGCGACGGCCGCGATCTCTCCTACGACCTCCCGCTCTCGATCGTCGAGGCGACGCTCGGCGCATCGATCGATGCGCCGCTGCCGACGGGCGGCACGGTGGCGCTCAAGATTCCGCCGGGCACCGCGAGCGGCAAGAAGATCCGCATTCCGGGCAAGGGCGTGCCCGCGGGCGGCGGGCGCCCGGCAGGCGACCTCTATGTCGTCGTGCAGATCGTGCCGCCGGGCAGCGTGAACGAGCTGACAGGCTCGCTTCTCCGCGAGATCGCGGGCTCGATCGACAACCCGCGCGCGAAGCTCTCGCAGTTTCACCTGCGCGCGTAGCGCTCGATCGCGTCGAGCACCGTGCGGTGCACCGCGAACGGCGCGCGCACCGTCACCCAGAACGCATCGAAGGTGCCGCGGCCCGCGGTCGCGAAGCCGATCGTGCCGAGCGCGAAGATGCGCTCGCGCAGGCTCTGCACGACGATCGTGTTCTGGATGCGCGAGAGCGGCGCCTCGTAGAGCGCGGTGCGGAAGACGCCGTATCGCGCGAGAAGACGGCGATCGGTGAGCGCGTAGAGGTGGAACCACCAGTCGATCGCGGCCCAGCCGAGGCGCAGCGTGGCGATCGTGGCGCCGATGAAGATCGCATGCCCCTCGCTCCACCCGATCCACGGGAAGTGCGAGAGATACGCAAGCGCGAGCCCGATGATCGCGGCGGCGAGAAGCGTGCCGAGCGACGAGAGCGGGATGTAGAGGAGGCTTGGCCGAAGGACGAGGATCACGACCTCGTCGGGCCCGAGCGCAGCGTGCAGCGCGTCTGGAAGCGCGTGCGACGCACCGAGAGCCGCGGGCGCCGCGGCGTGCTCGACGCGGGTGTTGCGCGCGGCCGCCTCGCTCATGCGCGCGCCTCGCGGCGCAGCGTGCCGACGAACGGCAGGTTGCGGTAGAGGTCGTCGTAGTCGAGTCCGTAGCCGACGACGAATTCGTCATCGATGTCGAAGCCGACATACTCGCACGGCGTCGACACCGCGCTCGGGATCTTCTTGCGGAGGAGGACACACGCGCGCACGCTCGCCGCGCCGCGCGACTCGAACTCGCTGCGCAGGAGGCGAAGCGTGCCGCCCGAGTCGAGGATGTCGTCGAGGATCAGCACATGGTGGCCCTCGAGGTGCTTGGGCAGCGACCCGCTCAGCGTGCTGCCGCGCGTGGCGGTGTTCTTGCCGCCGTAGCTCGAGACGGTCGTGAGCTGCAGGCGCAGGCGCCGCTGCGGAAGCGCGCGCACGAAGTCCGCGGCGAACAGCAGGCTTCCCGTCATCACGGGCACGACCGTGAGGCGGCCGTCGGCGTGGGCGTAGTCGTTTCCGATCTGCTGCGCGAGCTCGACGACGCGCTTTGCGATCGCCGCGCTCGACACGAGCACGCGCTCGACATCCTCGTGCCGGTCTTCGTTCGTGTGGTTGGACAGGGAATCGTGCATGGTGGTCACACGCCGAGCCGCGACTTGATCGCGTCGTTCACGGTCTTCGCGTCGGCCTTGCCGCCCGCGAGCTTCATCGCAGCGCCGACGATGCGACCGATCGCGGCGACCTTGCCGCTGCGCACATCGTTGGCGGCGGCCTCGTTCGCGGCGATCGCCGCATCGACCCACGCGAGGAGCTGGCCTTCGTCCTTCACGACGATGAAGCCGAGCCGCTCGGCCGCGGCCTTCGCGGCTTCATTGCCGCCGCAGAGCGCGCCGAAGAGCGCGTCGACCGACTGCGGTCCGACCGCGCCCTCTTCGCGCAGCGCGAGGATGCCCGCGACCTGCGCGGGCGAGATGCCGATCGCATGCACGCCGGCGCCGCGCTCGTTCGCGTGCTTGGCGCCGATGTTGAGAAGAAGCTTGCCCGCTGCGTAGCCCGCGTCCTTGTCGCTCTTGAAGGCGCCGGCCGCGAGCGCCGCCGCCACGACCGCCTCGTAGAAGAAGCAGGTGTCGCGCTCGCTGACGAGGTTGAGCGCGTCGATCTCGCTGAGCCCGTACGCCGCGATGTAGCGCGCGCGCCGCGCAAGCGGCAGCTCGGGCACGCGCGTCGACACCTCCGCAAGCCACGCGTCGCTCACCTCGACCGGCACGAGGTCGGGCTCGGGGAAGTAGCGGTAGTCGTGCGCGTCTTCCTTCTCGCGCTGGAGCAGCGTGCGCAGGTTCAC
>CAIXEV010000195.1 GCA_903918555.1 uncultured bacterium
GCTCGAGGTGACGACGCCGATCTGGTCGCCGATCGAGCCGCCTTCGACGAACGCGAACGCCTGCGCCTCGGACACAGGCAGCAGGTCGCCCTCGATGCGCAGGCCGACGAGCTTCTGCTTGGGCTTCCCGAGATGCTGGATCCGCGCGACGACTTCCTGCCCCGGGTAGCAGCCCTTGGTGAAGCTCACGCGCGACTCGAGCACGCCCGATTCCTGCGGCAGGTTCGTCGGGCCGAAGTCGATGCGGAAGTACGGCGTGCCGGCCTCGAGGCGCGCGGTGTTGGTGGCGAACCACCCCGCGGGCCGCGCGCCGAAGGTCGTGAGCGAGAGCCACAGCGCGGGCGCGTCGTCGCGCGACACCGTGATCGCGTAGCCGTCGGCGCCGAACTCGTCGAGGCGCATGAACTCCGCGTGGCCGCCGCCGAACGCAACGCGCCACGCGCCCGTCTCCGCGGAGGGCGCCGCGAGGCCGAGCGCCTTCAGCGCGGCCGCCGCGCGCGGACCCGCGAGCGTGAGGCGCGCGTGCGTCGCGGTGCGCGGTTCGATCGCGACATCCTCGGAAAACACCATCTTCGCGAGCGCCTCGCGCACGGCCTCGACATCGTGGACGAGCGTGTCGATCACGAGCGCGTCGGGCAGGAGCGCGACGACGAGGTCGGCGTCGATCCGTCCCTTGCGGTTGGTGAGGAACGCGCGGACGACGCTGCCATCCGCGAGCTTCTTGAGTTCCTGCGTGACGAGACGGTTCACGAAGTCGACGCGGTCCTTGCCGCGCACGACGAGCGAGCCGCGCTCGCAGGCATCGACGAGCGCGCAGCCGTTGCGGATCGCGGCGTACTCGAGCTCGACCTCGGCGTAGGCGGCGACCACCTCGCAGGTGGGCGCGCCCGATTCATCGGCGGGCCCGAACGGCAGGTACTCGAGCTCGACCGCGCGCCGCGTCGCGACCGCGCCTCGCGCCTCGCGGGCGCGTTCCGCGCGGCGTGCCGCGTCCTGCGCCACGAAGGCGCGGTGAGAGTCACGGAGCGGCGTGTCGAATCGCATGGGCGAAATCCTATACCATCGACCGCTTTCCCATCCGCGTGCTGCGCACGCACTTCCATCCAGACTGCACCGGAGCACATCCATGGACATCGATCTCTTCCGCCGCCTCTGCGAGACCCCCGGCATTCCCGGCCGCGAGGAGCGCGTTCGCACGCTGATCGCGAAGGAGACGAAGGGCCTCTACGACGCCTCGACGACGGATGCGATGGGCTCGCTCATCGCGACCCGCAAGCCGACCCGCAAGGGCGCGAAGGGCTCGACGCCCGTCCGCGTCATGCTCGCGGCGCACATGGACGAGATCGGCTTCTTCGTCCGCCACGTCGATGAGAACGGCTGCATCTGGGTCAACCCCGCCGGCGGCTTCGACACGCGCAACCTCTTCGCGTCGCGCGTCCTCGTCTGCACGCCGAAGGGCGACTTCAAGGGCGTGATGAACCCGGGCGGCAAGCCGATCCACATCTCAAGCGACGCCGAGCGCACCAAGGTGCCCGGCGTCGAGGAGTTCTTCATCGATCTCGGCCGCGACGCCGAGGATGTGAAGAAGTCGGTCGAGATCGGCGACTTCGTCGTGCTCGACCAGCCGTTCCTCGAGACGCCGAAGAAGCTCGTCTCGAAGGCGCTCGACAACCGCCTCGCGTGCTTCGTCGCGATCGAGGCGGTGCGCAAGCTCGCCAAGCGCAAGAACGGCCACGCCTGCGAGATCGTCAGCGCGTTCACCACGCAGGAGGAGGTCGGCCTGCGCGGCGCGCAGACCGCGGCCTACGCGGTCAAGGCCGACATCGGCGTCGGCCTCGATGTCACGCTCGCGTGCGACACGCCGGGCGTCCCCGACAACCAGCGCGTCACCAAGCAGGGCCTCGGCGCGGGCATCCTCATCCAGGACAGCTCGATGATCTCGGATGCGAAGCTCGTCGACGAGGTCGTCGCCGTCGCCAAGAAGCACAAGATCCCGTACCAGAAGTCGATCCTGCCGCGCGGCGGCCAGGACGGCGCCGCGATCCAGCGCGCCGGCGAAGGCGCGCGCTGCATCGCGATCGTGACGGGCACGCGCTACATCCACACGACGACCGAGATGGTCGACCGGGGCGACCTCGAGAACACGATCGATCTCCTCGCCGAGTGGCTTGGCTCGATCGGTTGATTCCTGTGGCTACGCGCGCGCGGCCTTGCGCGGCGCGCGCTGCGCCATCTCGATGGCGATGCGGGCGATCTCGCGCGCCGCGTGTTCGCGCGGACGCAGCTCGAGCGCGGCGCGCATCGCCTCGCGGCGGCCGTCGTCGGTCATGAGCGAGACGAGCTCCGCGCCGAGCGTGGCGCGGTTCTTCGTCGCGTCGATGAGGTCGTCGGCGAGCACCGCGACGCCTTCCTTCGCGTAGGGCTCCGCGTTCCAGCGCTGGTGCAGGTCGGCGTGATACGGGTACGGCGCGAACACGGTGGGAACCGCGTTGTGAATCGCCTCGGCGACGGAGTTCGCTCCCGCGCGCGAAAGCGCGAGATCCGCCGCGCGCCACGCGAGCCCCATCTCGTGGATGAACGGCACCACGCTCGCGCGCACGCCGGCGGCGCGGTACGCCGACTCGACGGGCGCGCGGTCGGCGTTGCCGACGAGATGCAGCACCTGCCAGCCGCTGAACGCGGGGCGTTGCTCGCGGAGGAGCAGCGCCATGAGCTCGTTGAGGCTCGCGGCACCCTGCGACGCGCCCGTCACGAGCAGCGTGTGGAAGCCGGGCTCGAGTCCGAGACGCGCGCGCGCCTCGCCGACGGAGCCAGCGCCGATCGCGGCGCGGCGGATCGGCATCCCGACGACGCGCTCGGCGAAGTTCGGCATCGTCGGCGTCGGCAGCGCGGTGAGGATGCGCGCCGCGCCGCGCGCCACCATGCGGTTCGCCTTGCCCGGCGTCGCATCGAGATTGACGAGGAGAATCGGCACCTTCATCGCGCGCGCCGCGGACGCCATGGGCCCGGTCACATAGCCGCCGAGCGCCACCACCGCGCGCGCGCCGCGCCCGGCGAGCAGCGTGCGCGACTGCGCGCGGCCCTCGAGGAACGCACGCGCGAAGCGATAGAGCCGCGCAGGCTTGAGCGAGAGACCTTCCGCGGCGATCGGCACGAAGTCGGCGCCGACATGCTCGAGCATGCGCGCGTCGACCGCGCGCGTCGAGCAGGCGAACACGCAGCGGTACTCGGGCGCGAGCTGCGCGATCTCCTCCGCGATGGCGATGCCGGGCGAGATGTGCCCGCCCGTGCCGCCGCCCGCGAGGACGATCGATCCTTCGCCGACCGCCGAGGCGTCGCGATGCGTCGACTCCGGCAACTTGCTCATGCCCCGGCGATGCCCTGGGTTGGCTGCGACGGAAGCGCGTCGTCCGACGCCGCGGAGGCGCCGCGCTCGGGCTGCGTCTCGTCCTCGGAGATGCCGAGCTCGCGCTCGCGCCGGATCGCCGCGCGCTCGATCGAGAGCACGAGTCCGAGCGAGAAGCCGATCATCACCCAGCCGGAGCCGCCGCTCGAGAGGAGCGGCAGCGCGATGCCCTTGGTGGGCGCGAGTCCGGTGACGACGAGCAGGTTGATGAGCGCCTGCAGGCCGATCGTGAGCAGCACGCCGATGCCGACGAGCCGCGAGAACGGCGGGACGATCTGGTCGGCCTCGGGCCGCTTCGAGCCGCGCGTCACGATCGCAAGGCCGAAGAGCA
>CAIXEV010000196.1 GCA_903918555.1 uncultured bacterium
CGACACGGTCGACGGGCTTTCGCCGTCGATCCGCTCGCGCATGAAGAGGTAGCTGCGCGCCGCGAGGTCGAAGACCAGCGAGAAGGCGTACGCGGCGCCGACGGCCTCGAAGAGACCGATCCAGAAGCTCAGGAAGAGCGCGACGAGCCGGTCCGGTCCCGACAGCGTCGCGATCATCGCCTTGTCGCCGGTCGCGATCACGGCGCCTGCGTCACCGCCCGCGAAGGCGAGGATCGCGCTGAACGCGTTCGAGCCGAGGGTGAGGACGCCCGTCACGAGGATCGAGCCGAGCGCGAGCGCGACGATGCCGATCGCGAGGACGCAGAGCCAGAGGAGCGGCCGCGAGAGGACGAGCGCGCACGAGCGGGTGATCGCGTCGCCTGCGTCGCAGTCCTCGACCGCGACGGCGGCGGGCATGAGCGGCGCCGCGGCGAGCGCGACGAGCGCGAGGATCGCGCCGAGGAGCGCGACCGTGAGCGGAACCACGAACAGGATGCCGCTCACGAGATTCAGCACGGGAACCTGCAGGAGCAGCGCGAACGCGAGGATGACGATCGCGAGGACCGCAAAGAGCGCAAGCGGCAGGACGGGGATCGCGACGAGGTTGAGGATGCGCGCGCGGACGAAGCCGGAGCCCTCGAGCACCGAGAGGCGCCCGCCGCGGCCTGCGTGCACGGCGGCCATGCGGCAGATTCCACCGCCGAAGGCGCTGAGCGACGCCAGGATGACGACCAGAGCGAGCGGGAAGATCACTGGTTCCGCGCGGATCGCTGCGGCCGGCACAGAGAAGACGGCGCTCAGGATGCCCGTGACGAAACCCTCGGGATCAAGCTTGAAGACCGCGTTCACGGTCTGCTTGATCGCGAGGCGCTCGTTCTCGAGGAAGACCGTGGCCACGCCGCGCGGGCCGGCTTCCTCGATCTGACGCATGACGGTGGCAGCGGACTGGCGGATGCGTCGGACTTCGCTGTCGCGGAAGTCGGACGGGCTTCCTTCGGTCGCGGCCTCGATCTCCCCGATGCGACGCGCGGCGGCCTGACGGACCGCCCCCGCGAGCTGCGAGAGGCTTGGCTCAGGCGCGAGGCCCTCGCTTCCCGCTGGAATCGACTCGAGTTCCGCAACCTCCGGACCCGCGAAGCGCCGCGCGGCCGAGCGGGCGCGCTGCTCGTCGAGCGCTTGTTCGCTCTCGGTGAGCGCGCCGGCGGAGAACCCGCGCGGACCGAACTTCGAGCCACCCGCGAGATCGACCAGGGGCGCGAGCGCAGAGATGAAGAGGACCGCGAGCAGCGCAAGCGGGAAGCGCGCGGGTTGCATCGCGCTCGTGACCGCCGAGAAGAGCGAGGCCACGCGCTGTGCCGGAGCCATCGGAGTCGGAAGCATGGCGGGGATGGTACGGAATCGCGCCGCGCGTTGCCGCGCCCGCTAGCCGCCACGCGCGGCGAGCCTGAGTTCACGCGCGGCGTCGCCGAGGATCCATCGCGAGAGCGGCTCGTCGCGCGCGTCGGTTGCTGTCATGTTGTGAAGCAGCGTCTCGGCGTAGAACCGGGCGTCGCCGGGGTCGATGCCTTGGATGCCGGGGCCGAGCGCGGCGAGCAGGAAGACATGAAGCGACCACGGACGGTTGGTCGAGTTGTCGGGCTGGGTGTGCTCGATGTGCCAGCGCGCGGCTGCCTCGAGGCGCGCCTTGGCGGATGGCGGGAGGCGCGGGTTGCGCTCGCGCACGAGACGGTGGAGCGCGTGCAGCGCCGACAGCTCGCACTCGGCCCAGACCTCGATCGCGAGGTAGCCATCGGGCGCGAGGAGCGGTCCGTCCGCGGGGACGAGGGTCGATGGACCGACGGAACCCTGCGTTGCCGCGGCCGCGGGACGCGCGGCGCCGAGCCAGCCGAGGTCGATCGCTTCTCCGGCGCACGCACGCCAGAGCCGCTGCTCGCCGCGCTCGCCCGAAAGAAGCGTCTTCTCGGGCGGAAGCGACGCCGGATCGGCCAGGCCGAGGTGCTCGAGGTGTTGGATCCAGGCATCGATTCGCATTGGATTCGCCCGCAGGAACGGAATCGTACGGCGGGCGCCCGAGTTTGCGCGGGAAGGTGCGATTCCACTTGGCGCTTTGCGATGCGGTGCTATCCTCGGATCATGGCGATTCGCGCTCGGGATCTCTCGAGGTTGCATCAGCGGCAGTGCGTCGCGTGCGGGTATGCAGGTCGTTTCGTCGACCGCGCCGGCCAGACCCACTGCCCGCGTTGTGCCTGCGATTTCACCGAGCGGCCGCCCAGAAGCTACGCCGAGATGGAGGGGATCGACCAGCTCGAGCCCGTCGCCAAGCGACGCGCGCTGCGCCTGGAGAGCGACCCGCCGGCGCGCGAGTGGCGGCTGGTCGAGCGTTGGCTGCTGTTCCTGTTCGGCATGCTTGCGATCGGGATCTCGGTGTTCGCGATCGGGATGGCCGCGATCGTGACGGGCTGACCGCGGTCGCCGCGGGTATCGCCGCGGAGGATCGCCGCGGCCTGATTCCGTACACTCCGCGACATGAGCACGAGTTCTCCCTCGCAGCCGCATGCGGCTTCGTCGCTTCCGCCCGTCGCCTCGCTTCTTGCCGAAGTGGACCGCGGCTTCGGACGCTCGGTCGAGCGCCTCGCCGACTTCCTCCGCATCCCGAGCGTGAGCACCGATCCGGCGTACGACGCGGAGACGCGGCGCTGCGCGGAGTGGCTCGTCGCGGAACTGCGCGGACTCGGATTCACCGCGGAGGCGGCGAAGACGATCGGCCACCCGATGGTGGTCGCGCATCATCCGGGAGTCGGCCCCGACGCGGCGAAGCGGCCGCGGATCCTCTACTACGGCCACTACGACGTGCAGCCGGCCGATCCGGTCGAACTCTGGACGAGCCCGCCGTTCGAGCCTGCGGTCGTCGATGGTCCGCGCGGCAAGCGGATCGTGGCCCGCGGCGCCGTGGACGACAAGGGACAGGTGATGGGCATCGTCGAGGCGCTGCGCGCGTGGCATGCCGTCGCGGGCGGACCGCCCTGCCCTGTCACGCTGATGATCGAGGGCGAGGAGGAGTCCGGCAGCAAGAGCCTCGAGCCGTTCATGCACGAGGCGAAGTCGCGGCTCGCGGCCGATGTGTGCGTGGTGAGCGACACCGGCATGTGGGATGTGACGACTCCCGCGATCACCACGCGCCTGCGCGGCCTCGTCTACATGGAGGTCACCGTGCACGGCCCGACGCGCGATCTCCACAGCGGCATGTACGGCGGCGCCGTGCCGAACCCGATCAATGTGCTCGCGAAGATCCTCGCGGAGCTGCACGACGCGGAGCGCCGCGTGACGATCCCGGGCTTCTACGACGGCGTGGGCGAGCTTCCCGCCGCTACGAAGTCGCAGTGGGATTCGCTCGGTTTCGACGAGGGCGAGTTCCTCGGCGACATCGGACTCAAGTCCGGGTTCGGCGAGCGCGGACACTCGACGCTCGAGCGGACCTGGTCGCGCCCGACCTGCGATGTGAACGGCATCTTCGGCGGCTACACCGGCAAGGGCGCGAAGACCGTGATCGCCGCGCACGCGACCGCGAAGGTCAGCTTCCGCCTTGTCTCGAGGCAAGACCCGGCCAGGATCGCGGCGGCTTTCGAGGCGTTTGTCCGCGCGCGGCTTCCCGAGGGCTGCCGAGCGGAGTTCGAGAGCCACGGCGGCAATCCCGCGATCGAGGTCAGCGAGAACTCGCGCTACCTCGGGGCGGCCGAGCGCGGCCTGCGCACGGTGTTCGGGAAGGCGCCGCTCCTGATCGGCACCGGCGGCAGCATTCCCGCGGTCGGCTCGATCGGGCGGATCCTCGGCATGGACTCGCTCCTCGTCGGATTCGGCCTCGATGACGATTGCGTCCACTCGCCGAACGAGAAGTTCGAGCTTGCGTGCTACCAGAACGCCATCCGCAGCCATGCGGCGATGCTTGCCGAATTCGCCGGACTTCCGCGCTGAACGGACCTCCCGCGGGCTCACAGCGGGTCGGGCCAGACATCGTTGCCGCCGCCGTTCTTGCGGGTGGCCTGCTCGCGTTTCGCGTTCTCCAGCGGCGCCTCGAAGTGGCGGCGGATGCGTCTGGTCTCGGTGATCAACTTGACGAACCGATGCGAGTCGTCGATGCGTACGGCCATGACCCCGAGGACAAGCACGCCCACGAGGTAGGTGAACCCGACCGAGACGATCACCGCGAGCACGGTCATGTGGGGAAGATCGGCCTCCCGGTGGCGGCGATTGAGCGCAACGCGGCGGAATGCGCGGGTACACTCTCGGACTGATTCATGCTTTGCGGACCTTGCCGTCTGTTCCTCCTGCTCATGCTCGGCGTCCTCGGGATTCTCGGGAGCGCCGGGCGCGCTGCGGCCGCCGACATCGATGTCAAGTTGGTGCACTTCGGCACGGGCGACATCGCCCGCGGCGGCGACACGCTCGCGATCCAGCTCGAGTTCCGCAGCGCGCTTGACCGCGTGATCGAGATCGAGGCGGTGCTTGAGCTCGAGAACGCGGACCGCGACATCGCTGAGTTCTCGCGCACCTTCGTGCTGAACCCGGGACAGGCGCAGCGGCGCTGGGTGTACGGCGCGCTGCCCCCGATGGGCGAGGGAACGCTGCTCGGCTCCGTCTTCGACCTGCGTCTCTACGAGCTGCGGGGCGGCGAGCGCGTGCGCGACCTCGGCACCGCGAAGCTCGGCCCGACGGTCGCCGAGAACACGCCGATCATCCTCACGCCCGAAGTCGACGCGCTGCTCGTGATCGGCTCGCGCAAGCTCGGCCTCGACATGCTCGAGCCGCTGAACCAGGCCGATGTGCGTCCGTCGATGCACCAGGCGACGCGCATCGCGCTCGTCAAGGAAGCGGACGCGCTGCCCGACCGGACCGAGGGCTTCGCGCCGTTCCGCGCCATCATCTGGGCGAGCGGCGCGATCGCGCCGACGCGGCTCAGCGAGGAGACGGCGCAGGCGCTGACGGAGTGGATTCGCCGCGGCGGGACCTTCGTCGTCGCGCTGCCTGCCGCGGGCGACCCGTGGTCGCTCGGCTCGCCCGACGCGAACCCGCTCAGCGGCATCCTCCCGGCGGTCGCGCCGAGGCGAATCGAAGGCGTGAAGGTGCGCGACCTCATCCAGATGCTCTCGGTGCGCGACGACCTGCGCGACCCCGAGGCGACGCTTCGAATCGCGGCCTTCGACCCCGCCACGCTACCGCGCGGCTGGCGTCCGTTCATCGCCGTTCCCGCGCGGCGCAATCCTGACGGGACGCCCGTGATTGCCGAAGGAAGCCCCGATGGACTTGTGGTCGGCGTGCGCCGATCGCTCGGATTCGGCAGCGTCACGGTGCTCGGCCTCGATGTCGATGAACTCGCGAGCCGGTCGCTGCAGAACCCGATTCTGCCTCAGGTCGATGTCTTCTGGAACCGCGTGATCGGGCTGCGCGCGGATACGCCGAGCGGCGCGGAGCTCAACGCGCTCGAGGCGGAGTCGCGCGCGGTGACGGGCGGCTACACGCGTGGCGTCGACATCGGACGCGCGGTCTCGGGCGAGATCGGTCTCGCCGGGCAGGCGGCCGTCGGCGTGCTTGCCGCGACGGCGGTGTTCGCGCTGTACTGGCTCCTCGCGGGCCCGATCGGTTTCGCGGCGCTCAAGGCGATGAAGCGCGAGCGCTGGTCGTGGGTGGGCTATGTCGCGATTGCCGCGGTCTTCAGCGTGGGAATTCTCTTGATCGGCGGGCCGCTCGCCGGGCGTTCGGCGCGGATCCAGCACATGACCGTGCTCGACATGGTCGAGCCTGCGAAGGGCGAATCGGATCTCGACAAGATCCAGCACAGGCGCGCGACGAGCTGGTTCTCGCTCTTCTCGCCCGGCTACGGCACCGTCGAGGTCGCGCTCGACCCGAAGGGCGACACGGGCGTTCGCAACCAGCTCAAGTCGTGGCGCGCGTTCTCCTCGGATGCAGAGGGATTCCCGAGCCGCGAGCGCTATCGCGTGCCGCTCGACGCCCCCGCGACGCTCGAGGTTCCGTCGCGCGCCACATCGATCGACTTCGAGGGGCGCTGGCTTGGCGCGGTGGATCCGAAGTGGGGACTGTTCCCCCGCGCGACCGTGCCGGTCGAGGTGACGGTCGACCGTTCGTCGAGCCCGGCCACGATCTCGATCAAGGGAGAGCTCGTGCACTCCCTCCCCGGCGCGCTGCGCGATGTGCAGCTCCTCCATGTCTGGCCTGTGCGCAATCCGCTTCCGACGCTGACCGCGGACGGCAAGGCGATGTCGCGCCGTCAGCCGGGTCAGATGCCGAATCGCGGGGCGCTGGTCGCGCTTCAGGACTGGTCGCCCGGCCAGCCGCTGCGACTTGATGCGCTGCTCGAGCCGAAGCCGATCTCGGATCGCAGCCTGCAGGCGGCGCTCTCGCAGCGCTACTACGACACGCTGTACGCGGCGGCCCGCAATCTCGGGCAGGGATTCGGAATCTCAACGGATACCGTCGATCCGCAGCAGGCGACCGAGATTCTGTCGTTCTACTCGATGCTGCCGCCACCGCCGTACATCCGCAATCCACCGAGAGATGTCAAGGTGCTGCGCGTGGCGCGCAACGCGGGACGGGAGCTCGACCTCGCGAAGTGGTTCACCGAGCCCTGCATCGTGGTCATGGGGCGCCTCGACAATGTGCCGCTGCCCTACCCGGTGCTCGTCGACGGCGAGGAGGTCGAGTCGACGGGTTCGGTGCATGTGCGCTGGGTGCTGCCGCTTCCGGATGATCCGTCGTGGATCGTGCCCGAGCGGATCGTGCGCGCGGGCACGGACGACGCGATCAAGGATGGGACGGGCACGCGCGAGGACGACGAGCCGGGTGAACCAGAGGCTGGCGAGTCGGGCGCCGCGGGGTCCGAAGGCTGAGACGAGTGCGAAGACGAAGTGCGAGGGTGCAAGCATGCCGATGATCGAGACGGTCAACCTCACGAAGAAGTACGGCGATTTCGTCGCGCTTGACAACCTCAACCTCACGATCGAGGAAGGAACCTGCTTCGGTTTCATCGGTCCGAACGGCGCGGGCAAGACGACCACGATCAAGATCCTCGCGACGCTCCTCAAGCCGACCTGGGGCGAGGCGCGCATCGACGGCAAGGTCGTCGGCTACCAGAATCACCTGATCCGTCCGCTGATCGGCTATGTGCCCGACTTCATGGGCGCGTACCAGGACATGACGGTGAACGAGTACCTCGAGTTCTTCGCGGCGTGCTACCAGGTGCCGGCCGCGAAGCGCGAGCGCACGATCTCCGAGGTGCTTGCGCTCACCGATCTCTCGCACAAGACCGAGAGCGAGGTCAACGGCCTTTCGCGCGGCATGCAGCAGCGGCTCGCCGTCGCGCGCGTGCTGATCCACGATCCGAAGGTGCTGCTGATGGACGAGCCGAGCTCGGGTCTCGACCCTCGCGCGCGCATCGAGATGCGCGAGCTGCTCAAGGAGCTCCGCCGCATCGGGAAGACGATCCTCATCTCGTCGCACATCCTGTACGAGCTCGCCGACCTGTGCAACGCGGTCGGCGTGATCGAGCAAGGCAAGCTCGTGTTCGCGGGCGCCGTGAGCGAGCTCATGCAGAAGGCGAAGGTCGGCAAGGTCGTGCAGATCTCGGTCGAGGCGCGGCACGAGGACGCGGCGGGCCTGCTTCGAGGCGTGCGCGGCGTGGCCAAGGTCGAGCTCGTGCTCGAGGAGGGCGGCCAGCGCATGGATGTGCAGCTCGAGCCGAACGCGGAGATCGCCGCGAGCGAGCTTGCCGCGCGCCTGCTTGCGCAGGGATTCCGGCTTTCGCGGCTGCAACCCGAGGAAATCAGCCTCGAGACCGCGTTCATGCGGCTCACGAAGGGGCTCGTGAGCTGACGACCTGCAGGTCGAGGAACCGCATGCAACGCGCACTTCTCATCGTCAACCATGACAAGCCCGAGGCGGCGCGCACCGCGGAGGCGATCCGGCCGATCGTCGCGCGCCATGCGTCCGTCGAGGTGATCGAGGCGCTCGAGGAGCCGCTCGCGGCGGCGTGGGCGTTCGACTTCGCCGTCGTGGTCGGCGGCGACGGAACGCTCATCGCGCAGGCGCGCAGACTGCTTGATTTCGGAAAGCCGATCGTCGGCGTGAACGCCGGACGCCTTGGATTCCTCGCCGAGTTCGACGCGTCGGACCTTGAGAAGCACGCTGGCCTCGTCTTCGGCGCGAAGCCGCCGCTGCGCGAGCGCATGCTGCTCGCGGTCGAGGTCGAGCGCGCGAGTGGCGTCCGCGAGTCGGGCACGGCGATCAACGACGCCGTCATCACCGCGGGCGCTCCGCACCGCATGATCGAGATGTCGCTGCGGATCGACGACGACGACACGGGCGTCGACATCATCGGCGACGGCGTGATCATCGCGACGCCGACCGGATCGACCGCGTACAGCGCGAGCGCCGGCGGACCGATCGTCCACCCCGATGTCGGCGGCGTGACGATCACGCCGATCTGCGCGCAGAGCCTTGCATTCCGGCCCGTGGTCGTGCGGTCGTCCGACCCCATCGCGCTCGTGATGCGGCGGGTGAACGATGGAACCTGCGTGGTGCTCGATGGCCAGCGGTACATCTCCCTCGGGCGCGGCGACACGGTGCGGATGCGCGAACACGCCCGCAAGGCGCTGTTCGTCGCGAATCCATCGAACCGCTACTGGGACGCCCTGCGCGCGAAGATGAAGTGGGCGGCGCCGCCGAGCTATCGATCTTGAGCGGTCGCGGCTGCGGCCGCTCCCTCTGGTGCTGGAGAGTAGTTTGAGCGCTCGCGGCTGCGGCCGCTCCCTCTGGTGCTGGAGAGCAGTTTGAGCGGTCGCGGCTGCGGTGGCGAGCTTTGGTGCTCGTCACGCCAATGGCCGCTGCCGCAAGCAGCGGCTGCTTGAGATCGGCGCTATCTTCCGCGCTCCATGATCGACCTGAAGGACCTCCGCGAGAACCCCGACAAGTACCGCAACGGCGTGCGCGACAAGTGCATGCCCGTCGACATCGATCGCCTGCTGGCGCTCGACGAGGCGCGCCGCGCGATCCTTTCGCGGCAGGAGAGCGCGAAGGCAGAGCAGAACCGGATCTCGAAGGAGATCGGGCCGAAGATCGGGCAGCTGAAGGGCAAGCTCAAGGGCGCGGCGGGCGACGAGAAGAGAAAAGCTACAACACGAAAGAAGAAGATTACAAACTATAAACGTTCCATTGCACGATCCAGAATCATACGATCCATTGCACGTTTTGATACTTATAAAACAAGAATAATTTACAAACTCGTGTTGCC
>CAIXEV010000197.1 GCA_903918555.1 uncultured bacterium
TCCCGAGTGGAAGCCGGGCCGCGCCAGCACCGACCTGCGCCTGAAGCACACCGCGCGCGCGTATCTCCTGCTCGCGATGTCGGCTCCTTCGATCCAGGACGACCGCCGCTACGCAGCCGGCATCCTGATGCATGTCCTCGGCGGCGGAGATGGATCGCGGCTCCACTGGGCGCTCGTCGAGACAGGCCTCGCGGAGGAAGCGAGCTCGACCTACGACGGCCACGACGGCACAGGCGACTCGACGCTCTTCGCGGTGTGCGATCCCGACAAGATCGGCGAGATCGAGTCCGTGCTGCGCCGTGAACTCGCTGCGCTCGTCGGCTCGCTCGATGAAGACGACCTCGTCCGCGCACGCAGCCGCATCGCGACCGGCGCGGCCGTCGCGGCCGAACGCCCGTCGGGCCGCATGTTCCGCCTCGGAACGCTCTGGGGATACGGCGCGCCCTACACGACGCTCGACAGCGAGGTCGAGCGCATCTCGCGCATCACGCTCGACGACCTTCGCGCCTGCGCGCGTGATTTCCCGCTCGAACCGACGGTTCGCATCGCGGTGCTGCCCGAGGAAGACGCCGACGAAGGGAAGTGAGCGCTCGCGCTCGCTTATGCGGTGAACCGCGCGCTTACGCGCTCATGGATCGAACCGCGCGCTCGCGCGCTTAGGCATCAAACCGCGCGCTCGCGCGCTTAGGCACCCCTCGTACTCGGCCTTGAGCTCGCGGCGGTAGACCACCACGCGGTCGTTCGAGCGGCGGCCCATCGCCAGCGCGAACATCGCGCCGCTGACGAGCTGGTCGGGCGTGCCGATGCCGGACCGCACGACGAGCTGCGGATCGCGTTCGTACATGCCCACGCCGATGCTCACCGTGATCGGGAACGCGCCGCCGTTGGCGCCGACGAACTCGACGCTCGACTCGCTCGCGGCACGACGGATGAAGTCGGCGATGCGGGTCATTTCCTCGATGTCGACCGATGGAATC
Source organism: uncultured bacterium (assembly GCA_903918555.1). Taxonomy (GTDB): domain Bacteria; phylum Planctomycetota; class Phycisphaerae; order Phycisphaerales; family SM1A02; genus QWPT01. The sequence goes on from CAIXEV010000197.1 coordinate 978, forward strand.
ATCACCGCAAGCTCGGCGCCGACGAAGCGGTAGACCGACGCGTTGCGCGGAAGCACGAGCTGCATGCGGTGCAGCGTGTGCCGCAGCGCGGCCTCGACGCCGTGCATGCCGTAGGTCTGCTGCAGCGCGCGCGCGCGGTCGACGCCGATCAGCATGATGCCGATCCGGCCCTGGTTCGCGGCGCGCGCGATGGTGAACTGCCGCGCGAGGTCCTCGCTGAAGACATGCGATTCGGGAATCGTCTCGAGCTCGGCGGGCACCTGGAAATCGGGCTCGCCGTCGGCGCTCGCGCTGCCCGGCTCGACGAGATGCTGCTCCTCGCGGATGCGCTCGGCGGCCGCGAGGATCGCGTCGACATCGGGCGTCTCGCCCGTCTCGAGGTCGAAGGTGTCCGAAAGCTCGCGCGCAAGCGTCACGATGTCGGAGAGCAGCGCCTCGGCATCGGACTTCTGGATGCCGAACCACTCGCTCGCCTCGGTGTAGAAGCGATTCACGCTCTCGGGACCGCTCTTCGACGCGAGCACGCTGGCCACCGTCGAAGCGAGTCCGACGGTGCGCGCGAGCTGCTGCACTTCGCCGGTGACCTCGTCGACGCGGTGATGGAACCGGATCGCCTGCGCGAACGCCATCGGGAAGCGCCAGCGCGCCACGAGCTCCGCGGAGATCTCCGTGTGATCGGTCTCGAGCGTGCGCTGCTCGATCGCGCACAGCTTCTCGTGGTCGCCCTTGGTGAGGTCGATGATCTGCAGGTAGCGGTCGCCGAACGCGCGCCAGAGCGCGATCATGCCGATGTCGCGCACGAGCGTCGTGAGGAACGCCTCCTCGGGATCGCAGCGATGGTGACGCTGCGCGATCTCGCGCGCCGCGGCGGCGGAGTAGATCGATCGGCGCCAGTACGAGAGGAAGTCGAAGCCGACATCCTCCTCGCCGGCGGCCCCCGAGGACCGCATGAGCGTGAAGCCGAGCACCAGCGACTTCAGCGAGTGAAGTCCGAGGAAGACGAGCGCCTGCTGGATCGAGCCGCAGCGGCGCGAGAGACCGAAGAAGCTCGAGTTGACGGTCCGCAGCACCTTCGAGGCGAGCGCGGGATCGTTCTCGATCACCGCGGCGATCTCACGCACCGACACATCGCGGCCCGAGGTGAGGTCGAGCACGCGCACCGCCACCGCCGGCATCGTCGGCAGGTTCGGAATGGCGAGGACTCGTTCGATTGCCGCGTTCTGCATGACCAGCCTCTCGCTCCGAATGGCACACCTGAATCGCCACGGGGACGGATCGACCTCGGGCTCGTTCCTGTCATCGACCGAGTCGGGGCGCGCATGAACAACACCCAGAGGACATGCGGTGTTTCCCGCGCGCGCCGACCCGATCGGGTCTCGCTCAGCCGCCGCTTCGGCGGAAACTGCGCGAGGGCCGCGGTTCGAGCGCCAGATGCAGCGTCAGCAGTCCGTCGCCGACCACCGTGCGCGCATACGCGGTCAGCAGCCGGATCGCGCGGTCCACCGAGTCGGGCTCGAGGTTCTCGGGCGGCTCGCCGAGCACGGTCTGCTGAAGCGCGAACGCCGTCTCCGGCCGCATGCGCCACGCCTTCGGGCGTTCGGAACAGTCGACGATGCCGCCTTCCGCCGGATCAAACGCGAATCGCGCGGGCGGAGTCGCGCCGACCTCGAAGCGCGGTTCGTGTCCCGTTTCCCGCAGCAGCATGAGGAAGAACCGCAGGAAGAGCGGCGCCGGGCGCTCGCCTTCCTCGATCCGCTCGAGCGTGTCGAGCATGAAGTCGTGCAGGCGTTCGTGCGGCACCGCCGGCGGAAGCATGCGGTGCACGAGCTCCGCCATCGCGAGCCCGTAGAGATTCGTCTCGAGTTCGTCGTGCGGCCTGCGGAACATCTGCAGCAGCGTCCACTGCGTGAGCGTCTGCAGATCGCGGTCCGGCTTCACGACGGCGACCACCTCGCCGCAGGCAAGCATGTCGATTCCGCCGGAGAAGCTGCCGCGCTCGCGGCGCGCGCCCTTCGCGAGGCCGCGCAGCACGCCGTGACCGCGGCAGAACAGGCTCACGGTCTGCGAGGTCTCCGACCAGTCCCATTGGCGGATGCAGATGGCTTGGTCGACGAGATTCGGCACGCGTGGATTGTGACACGGCGGCGCCCTCGGCGGGAGGCCGTGTCCACGCCTTTCATGCCGCCAACGGCACGCCTTCGAGCGAGACCCTGTTGCGTCCGCTGCGCTTCGCGCCGTAGAGCGCAAGGTCGGCGCGGGCGAGGAGATCCTGCGAGGTGCCCGTCGGCGCAACCATCGTCAGGTCGGCCACGCCGAAGCTCGCGGTCAGCACGAGGTCGGGGTGACGCCGCCAGGCGTGCGCCTCGAACCCCTTGCGCATCTCCTCCGCGATCTCGGCGGCGTTCGCCACCGTGACACCGGGCAGGATGATCGCGAACTCCTCGCCGCCGTAGCGGCACGCGATGTCGGTCGCGCGGCGGCTCGAGAGGATCGTGGCGAAGTACGCCAGCACCTCGTCGCCGAACGGATGGCCGAAGCGGTCGTTGACCGACTTGAAGTGGTCGATGTCGGTGAGGATCAGCGACAGCGGATGCCCGAGCCGGCGCGACTGCGTCACCTCGGTGGCAAGGCGCTGGTCGAAGAACGCGCGGTTCCAGAGCGCGGTGAGGCCGTCGAGCTGCGCGCGCTGCGAGAGCATGCGGAGCAGCTGGTGCACGCGGATCGCCGAACGCAGGCGCGCCTTCAGCTCGGCCATGTCGAACGGCTTCGAGATGAAGTCGATCGCGCCGAGGTCGAGGCAGCGCACGCGGTCCATCGTCTCGGTGCTGGCGCTGATGAAGATCACGGCGATGTCGCGCGTGCGCGCATCTTCCTTGAGCCGCTGCAGCACCTCGAAGCCGTCGATGCCCTCGAGCTCGATGTCGAGCAGGATGACATCGGGCTTGAGCTCGAGCGCCATCCGCAGGCCTTCCTCGCCCGAGGTCGAGCTGTGGAGCTCGACCTGCTCGAGCTGAAGCCTCGCGCGCAGCAGCCGGTGCATCAGCTCCGAATCATCGATCGAGAGGACGCGTGGCGTGCGCACGCCGTAGTCGGAGGTGGCGGAGGCTGGCGTGTTCACGCGGCGTCCCGCTTCCCTTCGATCGCACGGCTGCAGACGGAGATCAGGTCTTCCGTCCTCTCGGCGAGGGTCGAGATCTGCACCTCGTTTTGAAGTCCGTCGTCGTGAAGCCCGTCGCCGTGAAGCTTGTCGTCGTCGCCTGGCTGCGCCTTGCGGTGAAGCCCGAGGAAGCGGATCTCGCTCTCGACCCTTCGCGCCGCCTCGCCGATCTCCTCGAATCCGTACCCCTGCGCGGAGCCGGAGAGCTGATGCGCGAGCATGCGCAGCCGCGACGCATCGTGGGCGTCAAGCGCGCTGCGAATCGCGCCGACGCGGCGCTCGAGATCGCCAAGGAACCAGAGCACGAGCTCCCGCATCTCGGGATCGTCGGCAAACCGGCTCCGGAGCGGCGTGAGGCCGCCCTCGGGATGCGATGGCGCAGGTTGGCTGTCGTCTTCCCGCATGGCGGGTTCATCGGCCGCGTCGGCCCCGAACTTGCCCCGCGGAGGCGGGCGTCGGCGGTTGGCTCTCGAATCAGGCGGCACAGAGCGAATAAACCAACCGAACGGCAGAGATGCTCCTCCACCGCCCGCTTCCGCGGTTTGACGCTGCGTGCGGCTGCGTCTACCGTGGGACCGTTTCCATCCGCCACGCCTGCGCGAAAGCGCGGTCGAAGGAGTTCCTCAGTGCTTCCAAGCCCCCCCGCCCGAGAGGGCCAGCTCGGCTACCTCTATCTCCCGCCGTACCGCGTGCAGGGAATCAGCGTCGCCGGCGAGCAGACCTGCATCCAGATCCCCGAGCTCGACCTCGCGTTCGACATCGGTCTCTGCACCCGTGCGGTCCTCAGCGTGCCGACCATCGCGCTCTCGCACGCGCACATGGACCACATCGGCGGCCTGCCCTACTGGTTCAGCCAGCGCTACTTCCAGAAGATCGGCGGCGAGACGCACATGCCCGACAAGATCGACGGGAAGGCCGAAGGCAAGCCGAGGCCTCCCGTCGGGCGCTGCGTGTGCCACCCCGAGCTCGAGCCGCACCTGCGCGCGATGATGCGCGCGTGGGAGCCGCTCGAGCGCCAGCGCACGCCGTTCGAGTTCGTGCCGCTCGCGCCCGAGGAGGACCTCGAGATCAAGAACAACGTGCGCCTGCGCGCGATCGCCACGCGTCACACCGTGCCGAGCCTTGGTTTCGCGGTGCTCGAGCAGCGCAGCAAGCTGAAGGACGAGTTCCGCGATCTTCCGCAGGAGAAGCTGCGCGAACTCCGCTCGCGCGGCGTGGAGATCACGCGCCAGCTCGACATCCCCCTCGTCGCCTACACGGGCGACACGGCGCCGGGCGAGTTCCTGGTGCGCGACGAGTTCGCGGAGGCGAAGATCGTCATCAGCGAGTGCACCTTCTTCGAGCCCGAGCACGCCGACCGCGCGCGGACCGGCATGCATCTCCACATCGACGACATCATCCGCATGCTTCCCGTGTGGAAGGCGGAGGCGATCGTGCTCGTGCATGCATCGCGACGCACCACCATCCACTACGCGCGTGAACGGATCGAGGCGCTCGCGGGAGCGGACGCATCGCGCATTCATCTTCTGATGGATCACCGCTCGAACCGCGCGCGCTACGAGAAGCAGCTTGCCGACGCCCAGGCCGCGCAGCGACCTGCGGCGGCGCCCATTGCTGTGCCTGACGTGGCACTCGATGCTGCGCCCGATGCTGTGCTCGATGCTGTGCCCAACGCTGCGCCCGACGCAGTCCCCGTCAGCGAGCCGCAAGGCGATTGACGCGGTCGGTGGGAAGAACTATCGTCTGCGCCCCGTGGGTGATTCGAGGCGGTGGGACGCCGCGGATCGACTGACGAACAAACGAATTTTCCGCACCGCCGCGCCACGGCGGTCGGCTACGCCGTCTCCGCGTCGGAGCCGGCAGGAGGACGCATGCAGAGGATCGAGCCTGAATTCCGCGAGTCGCTCATCGACTACCTGCGGAAGAATCATTCCGACATCTGCAGGCATTGGTTCGACGACATCGAGCCTTCGGAGATCCGCGACGGCGTGCTTCGGCTCGTCGTGCGCGAGCCCGTGCAGCTTCGGTACCTCCAGCGCTGCTGCGGCACGCACTTCACCGAGGCGGCGCAGAATGTCACGGGTCGCCTGCTCGTCGTGCGCTTCGTGAGCCCGACCGACGAGGCGAGGCTTGAGGGGAGGCCCGAGGTCAAGCTCGACGCGAATGCCCAGCAAGGCGGCGCATCGGTCGAGGAGGATTCGGCGGAGCGTCCGGCATGGCTCGACGAGCAGATGCTCCTGAGCCCGGACTACACCTTCGACTCGTTCATCGTCGGACCCGGCAACCGCCTCGCGCACGCAGCGGCGCTCGCCGTCGCCGCGAAGCCGGGCCGCGCCTACAACCCGTACTTCATCCACGGCGGAGTCGGTCTCGGCAAGACGCACCTCCTGCACGCGATCTGCCAGTCGCTCCTCAAGGCGCAGCCCAACCTCCGCCTCTGCTACATCTCGTGCAACGCGTTCATGGACCTCTTCCACGAGGCCGTGAAGGCGGGCCGAATGACCGATTTCCGCAACCGTTTCCGCACCGCGGATGTGCTGGTCATCGACGACATCCACTTCCTGTCGAAGCACGAGCAGACGCAGGAGGAGTTCTTTCACACCTTCAACGCGCTCTACCAGCTCGGCAAGCAGATCATCCTGAGCTCGGACGCGCCGCCGAACGAGATCCCCGACCTCGAGGAGCGCCTCACCAGCCGGTTCTCCGCCGGCATGGTCGCGCGCATCGAGCGCCCCTGCTTCGAGACGCGCGTGGCGATCGTGAAGTCGAAGGCCGCGCTGCACGGGCTCGACCTGCCCGACGATGTGCCGCCGTATGTCGCCGCGAAGGTCGACACCAACATCCGTGAACTCGAAGGCGCGCTGACCCGGATCCGCGGCCTGGCGATGGCGAACAACCAGCCGATCACCCTCGAGCTCGCCAAGCAGGCGATCGACAACGACATGGCGTCGCGCGGCGGCAACGCCCCGAGCCTCCAGTCGATCATCGAGAGCGTGACGCGCTTCTACGATGTGAAGCTGATCGACCTCCTCTCGAAGCGCCGCCACAAGTCGATCGCGATGCCGCGCCAGGTCTGCATGTACCTCGCCCGCAAGCACACCCGGTTCTCCCTCGAGGAGATCGGCGGCTACTTCGGCGGCCGGGACCACACCACCGTCATGCACGCCGTGCGGACGATCGAGGAGAAGGCCAGCGCCGACCAGAAGCTCCAGGCAGAGGTCGATCGCATCGAGCAGGACCTCCTCCAGCGAGCGTCACGCTGACTCTCAGGTGCTGTGGACATCCTGTTGGGGACTGTCCCCAAGCCGGCTTTGACCGACATGTGGACAACCTGACAGGGACCTTCCGAGCTTGGTTGGACGGGGTCGAGCTCCGACAACAGAACCAAACCGAAGTCAATCGACAGCCAGTTGTCAGGTTTCCCGACTGGGCTCTTGGTTGTAAGTTCATTCCTTGTATGGACTTCTGTCGATGCTCCGCGGCTTATGCGGATACCAACAGGCCCTTTTACTAGGTAGGTAGAGAGATTACTTCAGGGATGGTTCCCACCCAGATCGGGGATCCTTCTCGCCTCAGCGCTCCTTGTTCTCGGCAGCGTTGGCGCATCCACGGCGCTCGCGAGAATTGTGGATATCACGGGAAACCGTCACTCCACCAAACCGCGGGGCTTTGTGGATAAGTCTTGGCAGCGCGGGCAGGCCACGGTCGTGCGGCCGCCGAGCTGGAAGCCCTCGAGGATCGCGCCACAGCCTAAGCAAGGCAGCCCGGCGCGTCCGTAGACCTGGTGGGCCTGGACGGCGTCCCCGGGCTGCCCGAAGGCGTCCCGGTAGTCTCGAAGGGTCGACCCACCCGCCTCGATCGCTGCATTGATGATCCGTCGGATGTTCGAAGTGAGTCGCTGAAACTCTTTCTCGGTCAGCGAGTTGCACAGCCGCAGCGGGTGGATCCGCGCGCCGAACAGAGATTCGTCGGCGTAGATGTTCCCAAGGCCGGCGATCACAGCCTGATCGAGTAAGGATGACTTGATCGGGCGCTTGGATTTCGCCATTGCGGCCCGGAGCAGCGCATCAGACGGGTTGGCGGCATCGTGTCCAAGAGTCGCCCAGACTTTTTGTAGGTCGTTCATCGATGCGTAGGCCGTCAGGCCACCGAACCGACGCGGATCTCTGAAGGCAAGCCGCCAAGGGGTTGCGGTCTCGATGCCGGCGGCGCGGAGCGTGTGCGCTGCAGGCGTGAAGTGCCAGATGACATGTCGGTGCTTTGAGTCCATCCCACGCGGGTGACTTCCCCGCTCGATGGTCACCGAGCCGGTCATCCCGAGCTGGATCACGAGCACGCGGCCGTTCGACGCTTCGAACGCCATCTGCTTGCCGCGTCGGTGGGTCGCGAGAATCGTCGAGTCGGCGAGAAGCGCAGCGTCGAGGTCCATTCGGTGCGTGTCGCCCGCGAACGACACGACGCTCCGCCGGCGCACCGAGACACGCCCAAATCGACCGCCTACGACCCAAGGGTCGAGGGATCGTCGGAGGTGCTCAACTTCGGGCAGTTCAGGCATGGCTCAATGGGGCGAACCCTATACTCGCAGGCTACGCGCAACGCGGCCTTTCGGCGGCGGTTGGTCGGGGTGTCGGCTCCCGGTCGGTGGGAAACCCGTCGGCGGAAAAATGGCGCTTGCGCCGAGCCGATCGGGACAACCTTCGGTTTTCTCCCTGAAGGGCGTATCCCGAGGGGTTCGCCGAAGCCGAAACAACAGGGAGAGGCTAGGCACATCCACCATGTCGGACCCGACCAACATCCACCACCCAAACGCCACTCCCTCCAACCAGTGGGCCATCGCCGAACCGGCCCTGTCGCCGAGCTGGCCTGACCTCGTCACCGGGGTCGCCGAGGTCCGCCGGGCGATCGACCGTGTCCGCCGCGAGGTGCACAAGTCGATCGTCGGTCAGGACGAGGTCGTCGACCAGGCGATCCTCGCCATCATCTGCGGCGGCCATGCCGTCGTTGAAGGCGTGCCGGGTCTCGCGAAGACGCTGCTCGTCTCGAGCCTGTCGAAGACGCTCAGCCTCCAGTTCTCGCGCATCCAGTTCACGCCCGACCTCATGCCGAGCGACATGACCGGCACCGAGGTGATCCAGGAGGACAAGGCCACCGGTTCGCGCGCGCTGCGGTTCGTGAAGGGACCGATCTTCTCGAACATCGTGCTTGCCGACGAGATCAACCGCACGCCGCCGAAGACGCAGTCGGCGCTGCTCGAGGCGATGCAGGAGCGGCAGGTCACGGTGAACGGCGTGCAGTACCGCCTGCCGAATCCGTTCTTCGTCCTCGCGACGCAGAACCCGATCGAGCAGGAAGGCACCTACCCGCTGCCCGAGGCGCAGCTCGACCGCTTCATGCTGAACATCCGCGTGAACTACCCGACCGAGGCCGAGGAGCTCGAGATCGTCTCGCGCACCACCTCGACGGGCCTCTCCGATCCGTCGCCGGTGCTTTCGGCCGACGACATCGTGCGCATGCAGGCGCTGGTGCGGCAGATCCCCGTGTCCGAGGATGTGCTGCGTCACGCGATCCGCATCGTGCGCGCCACGCGCGTCCGGGAGGAAGGCGAGGCGATCAAGGTCTGCCGCGACTACCTCGCGTGGGGTGCAGGGCCGCGCGCGAGCCAGTTCCTCGTGCTCGCAGCGAAGGCGCGCGCGCTCGTCGAAGGCGCGGAGAAGCCGACGATCGCGCACCTCGAGTCGATCGCGCTGCCTGTGATGCGCCACCGCATCGTGACGAACTTCAACGCGGAGGCCGACGGCGTGAAGGCCGACGATGTCGTGAAGCTCATCCTCGAGAGCGTGCGTGGCAGAAGCGCCTCGCGCGATTTCGAGAGCGTCGTGCGCTGAGCACGGCTGGTGGGATGTGGACTCGCAGACCGTGGAGTTCGTAAGCAGTGGAATTCCCAAGCCGTGGAATTCGTAAGCCGTGGAATTCGGAAGCCGTGGCGGCGATCGCCGCCGGGAGCCATCAGCGATTGGATTCGAACCGCGACATGAACGATGGCCGTTCGCGTGAACGGCCGAACGA
>CAIXEV010000198.1 GCA_903918555.1 uncultured bacterium
CCCAGCACGCGCTTGGCGAGCGACTGGTAGAGGAACGCGAACGCCTCGGTGCACGCGGTGTTCGGCACGCCGCGCAGCGACGGGCGCGACACGAAGTAGGTCGAGCACAGCTGCTCGAGGTTGTGGCCGAGCTCGTGCATCGCGGTGTCGAAGCCGTCCCAGCCGATCTCCTTCTCGAGGCTCGAGGTGCGCAGCCACGCGCCGTAGCCCGTGAGCTCGGGCCGCATCGCGTGGCCCGCGCCCTTGCAGACCTCGACGCGGATGTGCGTGCCGAGGAAGTCCGCGTCCTGCGCGCTGAATCCGAGCTCGCGCAGCACGGTCGGGAGCTTCTGCTCGAACTCCTTCACATTCGCGAAGCGCGCCTTCACGGCGGCGTTCATCTCGCCGGCGGGCTTCGCCTCGACGATGTCCTCGAAGTAGATGTCGAACGGCTCGAGCCTGCGCCCGAGCTTCTTCGCCATGAACGCGGCGATGTCCTTGCGCACGGGCGACTCGAGGAGGTCGACCATCAGCTTCTCGACCTCTGTCTCGGGCATCTCGCGCTCGAGCGCGAACTTGCGCGCGATCGCGGTCGGCTCATCCGGGAAGAGCGGGTCGACCTCCTGCGCCATGCGGAAGTTCTTGAGCCAGTGCTCGTAGCGCACGAGGCCGAGCAGTTCGCCCGCGTCGCCGCCAGCCACCGTGTTCTTCTCGGGATTCCAGTCGCGCTTCTCGTCGCCCTTCATCACCCGCGCGGGAATCGTGCCGTCGATGTGGCGCGCCATCACCCACGACAGCGCGCGCTGCTTGTGGACGCCGTCCGCGTCGCCGTAGCCCGCCTTGATCTCCTCGCGCACAAGCCAGTGCGCGATCAGCTTGCGGTCGGCCTCGAACCAGCGCTTGCCGTTCGCGTCGACCATGCCGCCGACCGGCACATGGAAGTCGGCGACGAACTTGCCCGCCTCGAACGAGTTCTTGCGCGCGCGATCGGAGAGCTCCGCGGGGATGCGCGGGCCGAACTGGTGCGCGACGCGCGCGCCGACCCACTGGTCGACCGACCACGACGGTCCGTCGCGCAGCATCTCGTCGAGCTTCGGCCGCGCGAAGTTCAAGAGCGCAAGATGCGCGAGCTTCTGGCGGTAGAGCTGCTCCGAGAGATCAGGCGACGGATCGAACTGCGCGAGGATGTCGTCGACGCCCTCGAACTCGTCGCCGCGGAGATCGTGGTGTCGGCGCAGCGTGCGGCGCATCTCGTAGAGGTGGCCCGTGATCTGCTCGAGCGCGCCTTCGACGCGGTTGAGAAGCCGCGTGCGCTCGGCGGGGTCCGCGACGAAGTGCTTCGTGCAGAACGCCTCGAACGCGGCGGCGTCGCCGTCGGCCGCGCTCCAGCGCGCCGCAACCCGTTCAACGCCCGACTGGATCGCCGCGCGGTGCGCCTCGCCATGCTTCGCGACCAACGCCGCGACGGCGCGCGTGGACGCATCGCCGAGCGCGATCTTCGCTGTGTTCGAGGTCGGAGCGGACTGGGACGACTCGGCCGTGGCGGGGGTCATGGAAAGAAGAGTAATGGACGCGGGATGCGAGAGAAAGCCGCCGACCCCGCGTGGCGGAAATTGACCGCAGTTCCGTGCACGCGCAACCCGCCGCCTCGCGCGGACTTGTGCGCGGCTCGCGCCCTCGCGACAATCGTTCCATGCGCCTTCCGCTTTTCGTGGCCCTCATGTTTCTCGCGTCCTGTGCCTCGCAGGAGGTGGTCGACCGCTTCGACCGAGTCGAGCCAGGCATGACGAGGGACGAGGTCATCTCGATGCTCGGCAATCCGAGTTCCGGGCGGCTCCTCACCGCCGCGCGCGACGGCATCGACGGCGAGCGCCTGCAGTGGGGCGACAGCCTCTCGAGCCTTGCATCAAGCTCGGTGTTCGAGGGCGACCCCGATCGCGCCTGGAGCGTGGTGTTCGACAAGGACGGCAAGGTCATTCGCGCCGTGCCGCCGATCTGGGTCGACGCAGAGCGCGAGGAAGCGCGCATCCTTCGCGAGCGCCGCGAGCATCGCGTCGGTCAGCAATGACGCGGGCCTACTTGCCCGCCGCGCTCTTGCCGACGACGCCCACGACCGCCGTCGCCCACATCTCGTAGGCCTTCGGCGTGAGATGCAGGAAGTCGGGCATGAGGTCCTTCGAGATCGTGCCGTCGGGAGACATGAACGCGTCGCCGATCGCGTGGATCGCGAACCTCGAGCCCTTCTGCGCGACCCACGCGCGCAGCGCCTGGTTGATCTGCAGGATGTCGCCGCGCATCGCGTTGAAGGCTTCGCCGCGCGGGAAGATCTCGATGATGTGGATGGTCGCCTTCGGGCACTGCGTGGCGAGCGTCTCCGCGACGGCCTGCACGCCGGCGAGCGTCTCGGCCGCGTTGCTCGTGCCGTGGCCGAGGTTGTTCGTGCCGATCAGGAGGAACACATGCTCGGCCTCGAGGCGCGCGAGCGGCGCCTGCTCGAGGCGGTAGAGCACATTCTCGGTGCGGTCGCCTGAGTTCCCGAGGTTGACGGCTCCGAGCGGCGCGATGTGCTTCTCCCACGCGGCCTTGCCCGGATCCTCCCACGCCTGCGTGATCGAATCGCCGACGAACACGACCTTCGTGGGCTGCGACTCCTTCGCGCGGCGGATGCACTCCTTCTCGCGCGCGATCGCCCACTCGTCGGTGCGCGGCGCGGGAACGAGCGAACTCGGCTTGCGTGCGCCGTCCTGGCCGTGGCTCGCCGCGAACGACGCGCCGCCGACGACGAGGGTGCAGGCTGCGATGAGGAGGACGGCGATCGCGGAGGCGGAGGTCATGTGCGCACGGTCGCCGCTCGGTGTCGATCCGTCAAGCAAACCGCCCGCGCCGGGAGGGCGCGGGCGGTCGGG
>CAIXEV010000199.1 GCA_903918555.1 uncultured bacterium
GTCCCGCTAAGTTGCCTCGGAGCTGGGACGCGTACCGCCTGCGAAGCCGGTCCCGCGTGCTCAGCCACCTACCCCGCCCCGTTCCATCCTCACTTAGGCAGTCCGAACTGTGGTCATGTAGGAACGCTCCATCCTTGCCCGCCCGACTCTTCAACTCAGACGGAAGTGGACGATTGGCAGTAGCGCCAACCTCGTGGACGCTCGGTAGCGTGATCCGAGCGGTCGGCATCGGAGCGCTTGCCTTCATCTGTGGCCTCGTCCTCAGCTGGGGTGTGGCGCGGCTACAGGGGCGCATGATCTACTCGAAGCCGGGACTCGTGTCGGCCAGCTCTGGATTGGATCTTTGGTTTGCGCTCGGATTGCCGCTGAAGAAGCGGCAGATGTTCCGCTCGAACGGATGGGTCTGGGAGGAGAGGCGCCACCCTGACTCAGCTTCTGCGTGGTGCATCCGTCGTGAGGTTGTGTCCCCAACCTTCTTGGAGCGCTATCCGCCCCGCCGCCCGCCTTACTGGAGCACCGTTCCTGACGAGCTGGCGCCAGAGTCCACTTCGAGATACTCGCTCGCCGAGCACTACGAAGCGGGATTCGGATGGCCACTCGTGTGCCTCGTTTCTGAAGTGCGCTACCGCTCGCTGGTGGATGACGCAGAGAGACGACCGCTTGGCCATACCGTCGAGGTACTCCACGGTGTCCCGTGGAGGCAAACCGTCGAGAACCCGCTGCTGAACTGGGAATGGGCCAGATGGCCTTGGGTGACCTTTGGCTCGAGGCCGGCGACCGCACGGGTGATCTCGCAGACCGTCGTGATCGACGGGGTCAGCCACGAGGTCATCTCTCAGACGGTCTCGTATCTTCCATCACGACTGGTCTGGATGGGCATGATCGGGAACGCGCTCTTCTACGCCTTGTGCCTCGTAACGGCGCTTTGGCTTCTCCGGTGGGGGCTGAGGTGTGCGCCGCGCATTGCTTGGTACTTGCATCGCCACACTCGTGCGGCTCGCTCCCGACGCGGGGAGTGTTGCGAATGCGGCTACCCTCTCGCGGGGCTCTCGCGATGCCCGGAGTGCGGCGCTGTCGCGAAGTGACAGGAGCGGTGCACGGCACGTGTCAGTCAGTGCCAGGCACTGCATGGCGCGTGCCGTGTACATTCGAGGGGACCGTGCGCTGATGGGCGCGGCGCCGTTTGCAGGTCTCTCCCGAGAGGATCCACGGTTGAACCGTTCCACGGTTGGTGAAACCTCGCCGCGCGTCCAGCCGCCTCGGCGCCCTCGGTGGGGCCGCGTGCGACTGACGGTTGGATTCTTGGCGGCTGGGTTCTCGCTTCAGTACGCCGTCGCGATCGTGTCATCGTTTCTCGCGCACCAGCAGGGGATCTACCCTTCGGAGTATCGAGTTGCGTGGGCAAACTGGGTGCTGGAGCGGTTCGTCCACGACCCGCGCGACGCCTCCATGGTCAAGGCGTGGCCTCAGGACACGAGTGCGGAAGACCGCCCCGACCTCCGAGTGGACCCCTTCTGGAACCCGTTTGACCCAAGCGTTTGGCTCGCCCAGCCTGGGTTCGCGGTTGAAATGTCTGGGATCCCCGTCAGTCTCGTCCAGTGCTTCGAGGGGGGCGGTTTCCTCGGTGAGACCTGGGTGGCGTTCGCTCCGATCAAGCTGCGCGACCCCGCGGAGGAACTCCCCAGTCAGCATGATGCGCCAACCGTCGAAACCGTGACCGAGTGGTGGATGCAAGAGTGGCGAGACCCGAGGACTCGGTCCATTCATGACAAAGACATCCTCGATCTCCGAGCACACAGGCTTCGGCCTTTCGGTTCCGGCCCGTCTGACGAAGGGTATCTCTTTGTTATCGATGACAACGACGACATTCAGAAGTTCGATTGGGTCCAGCACCTTCTCGATACCTCGACTCTCCGCGTGACACCTCCGCGTTGGGTGGAGCTGCAGGGACTGCTCGATCGCGCCGCTGCGAAGACCGATGACCCAAGGCGCCCGTTCGGACTCCTTTCGAGGGCGTGGGGTTTCCCGTTTCGCTCAGTCATCGAGCGCGCCGAACTGCAGCGCCGGCCGCTGCGCTTCGTCGAGGGTGGCGTCGACGGCTGGTATGCACCTTACTGGGAAGTGCTGTCGTACGACGGCGTCAGGGTCGGGGTCTCCGACCCGTTCAAGCAGTCCGGTTCGAGCGTGGGCGTCGCGATCCAGCCGCTCTGGACGGGGGCGGTGCTGAACGCCGTGATCTACGCGCTCGTGCTGTGGTGGGTGTGGCGCGCGCTGGCGGCGCTGTGTGCGCTTCCGCGCGTACTTCGTGCGCGCCGCGGCGCATGCCGCGCGTGCGGTCACCCGCTCGCCGGGCTCGCGCGCTGTCCGGAATGCGGGGCCATCGTGAAGTAACGCGTACGGTGCACGAGCCGTGCATCTTGGGCGGGATTGAGCGATGACCTGTGGTACAAGTAGCCCGTGGCGGATTCGGTGGAGCCTCTCATCGACATTCTCACCGTGATCGGGTTCGCTGCGGTCATGGTCGTGGCCCTCTGGTGGCGGCCTCGGACGATGGTGTTTCGGGAAGGGCTGTGTAGCGACTGCGGGCATGCGATCGCCGAGGGGGTGTGGCCCCGTTGTCCTGAGTGTGGTTCCGATCTCGCGGGTCAGCAAACGGCCGTATGGCGGCGGGTTCGCGCTCGGCGCAGGTGCGTGGGAATCGCACTGGTCGCGATCTTGGTGGCCGTGCCCGTCGTTCCTTGGCTCGTCCAAGCGCGGTGGGTTTCGCAGTTTGTTCATCGAGAGATGGGCGGGCGGATCATGCTGCTTCCGGTCCGATTCGTGGGATCAAAGGATGGATGGCTTGCACCGGAGGAGCGTGAGAGCGTCTTCAACGGCCGGCCCGAACGGATCAACTTCACCGCGCCGCAAGCTGCTGTGACGATCGAGCGGAAGGGCGAACGCTGGGTTCGCGTTCCCGGTGGGGACGCGATGACGGCGGAGGATGTCGTTGCGGCGTTGCGCGTCACCGACGCTGCGTTCCCCGCACTTGTCGAGTCGCTGCTTTCCGAAGACTGGAAGATGACGAAGGCGAAGTTCTCGAGGGAAGAACTCGCCTTCATGGCAACGACGCCGACGATCTACTTCGATTCGCACAGCTGGTCGTATCCCCTGAAGCCGCTTGCGCGGTGCACCGGGATCATGATCGCGGGAGTTGCGCTCGTCGCCATTCTGGCGGTTCGGCGGCGTGCATCGGCGTGACGGCCGTTCAGCCCGCGGAGACCGACGCACGCCGCGGCGTGCACGCCACTGGCGAGCTGCGAGCGCTCAGATCACCCATTCAACCCCTGCAGATCCGCCGGCACGAACAGCCCGTCCTTGCGGATCACCTCGTCGTCGAAGCTGATGGTGCCGCCGCCGTGGTCTGCGCGCTGGATGCAGACGAGGTCCCAGTGGATCTCGCTGTTGTTGCGGTTGTCGGTTTCCTCGTAGCAGCGGCCCGGCGTGAAGTGGAAGCTGCCCGCGATCTTCTCGTCGAACAGGATGTCCTTCATCGCGTGCGTGATGTGCGGGTTGAAGCCGATCGCGAACTCGCCGATGTAGCGCGCGCCTTCGTCGGTGTCGAGGATCTCGTTGAGCCTCTTCGAATCGCCCTGGCACGAGGCCTCGACGATCTTGCCGTTCTTGAAGACGAAGCGGATGTTCTCGAAGCTCTGGCCGTTGTAGACGGTCGGCGTGTTGTACTGAAGGACGCCGTTGATGCTGTCGCGCACGGGCGCGGTGAAGCACTCGCCGTCCGGGATGTTCTTGTCGCCGCAGCATGGGACGACGCCGATATCCTTGATCGAGAAGACGAGGTCGGTGTCGCCCGGGCCCTTGATGTGGACCTTGTCGGCCTTGCGCATGCGCGCGGCGAGCGGCTCGCACGCAGCGGCCATCTTCGCGTAGTCGACGCAGCAGACGCGGAAGTAGAAGTCCTCGAAGTCCTCGGTGCTCTTGCCCGCGAGCTGCGCCATCGACGGCGTCGGCCAGCGCAGGACGCACCACTTCGTGTGGTTGACGCGCTGCTCGAAGTGGACGGGCTTCTGGTAGAGCCGCGCCGCGCGCTTCATCTGGTCGCCCGGCACGATCGTCTGCTCGCTGACATTGTGGCCGCCGCGGATCCCGATGTACGCCTGCATCGACTTCATGCGGTGGAGGTCGTTGTCGCCCCACACGGCGAGGCCCGCTTCGTCGTTTCGGTAGAGCTCGGCGACGATGCGGTTCGAGCGCTCTGCGACATGCGGGTGCGCCCCGACGGCGCGCGCGGCGCGGATCAGCGCGATCGTCATCTCGACCGGAATGTCGAACGCCTCGATGAGGACATGCTCGCCCTTCTCGAGCTTGGTCGAGTGGCGGACGAGGAGGTCGGCGAGCTTCTGGTAGCGGGGATCCATGGGGTTTCCTTCGTGATTCCTGTCGTTGTTCGGCTCCGAGTCTACTGGAGCAGCGCGCGCACGGCGGCGACCGTCACTGTCTTTACATCGGGAAAGACAAGATCAGCCTCGCGCTGCCGCTCGACCGTGTGACCCTTCGAGGTGATGGCGATGCAGCGCATGCCCGCGGCCTTCGCGGCGGTGATTCCTGCGGGCGCGTCCTCGAACACCACGCAGCGCGACGGCGGGATCGAGAGCCGCTCGGCCGCGAGCAGGAAGCACTCGGGGTCGGGCTTCGAGCGCTTCACATCGCGGCCGGTGACGACGGCGTCGAAGCCGGCCGCGCCGAGTGAAAGCCCCTCGATTGCCAGCGCGACATTCGCCGGCGGCCCCGACGAACCGACCGCGGTGCGGAAGCCGTCCGCGCGCAGCGATGCGACGAGTTCGCGCGCGCCGTCCATGATCGGGAAGCGGCTCGCGACGATCGCGCGGTACGCGGCCTCCTTCTCGTGGTCGAGCGCAGCGATCTCGTCGTGCGTCAGCTCGCCCTTGCCCGCGCGCAGCCAGCATTCGCGCAGCAGGTCCTCGTTGCGGCGGCCGAAGTGGCTGTAGTAGTCCTCGACGGTGACCGCCACGCCGTGCGTCGCGCTGATCGCGCGCCACGCCTCGTAGTGGGCGTCGTAGCTGTCGACGAGCGTGCCGTCGAGGTCGAAGATGGCTGCGTGGATCTCGGCATGCATGTCAGTTGCCTCCCGCCGCGCGCGCGATCGCCTCGGCCGCGCGGTCGATGTCGGCCGCGCCCACATCGAGATGCGTCACGAGCCGCACGCGGTTTGCGCCCATGCCGATCGCAGCGACGCCGTGCTGCGCCAACCGCGCGCAGAACTCCTGCGCGCCGCCGAGCCGCGCGTCGAGCGTGAAGAACACCATGTTCGTGGGGATCGACTCGGGCGAACCTTCGAGCGAAAGCCCTGGAATCGCCGCAACCGCGCGCGCCAGGCGCTTCGCGTTCGCGTGGTCGTCGGCGAGCCGCGCGACATGATGGTCGAGCGCGTGGATGCACGCCGCCGCCAGGAGCCCCGACTGCCGCATCGCGCCGCCGAACATCTTGCGGAATCGCCGCGCGCGCGCGATGAACGCGGCACCCCCGACGAGCGCGCTTCCGACCGGGGCACCAAGGCCCTTCGAGAAGCAGATCGACGCGCTGTCGGCGTGCTGCGCGAAGTCGCGCGGCGCGTGGCCCGACGCGACGCACGCATTCATCAGTCGCGCGCCGTCGATATGAACATGAAGCCCGCGCTCGCGGCCCGCCGCCGCGCACGCCGCGAACTGCGCAAGCGGCCACACCGTGCCGCCGCCGCGGTTGTGGGTGTTCTCGAGGACGAGCATCCGCGAGAAGGGCGCATGCTGGTCCTTCGGCTTGATCGCCGCGTGGACCTGCGCGGGCTCGAACAGGCCGCCCGGCCCGTCGAGCGGCGCGATCATGCACCCGGCGAGCGCGGCGGGCGCGCCCGTCTCGTAGTGGATGATGTGGCTGTCCTTGTGGGCGACGATCTCGTCGCCCGGCTCGCACACGGTGCGGATCGCGAGCTGGTTCGCCATCGTGCCGGACGGGACATAGAGCGCCGCGTCCTTGCCGAGGAGCGCCGCGATCTTCGCCTCGAGCGCCTGCACCGTTGGCTCGTCGCCGAGCACATCGTCGCCGAGCGGGGCCGCCATCATGGCCTCGCGCATCGCGGCGGTCGGGCGGGTGACGGTGTCGCTGCGGAGGTCGATCGTGGTTGGAGCCGGCATGGGGCGTGGATGGTACGGCCACGCGGTCGCGGATCCGTAGAGGCCGCCTTGGCCGCCTTGACCGTTCGGGCCGCCTTGGCCGTTCGGGCCGCCTTGACCGTTCAGGCCGCCTTGACCGTCACGACCGCTTCGCCCGCAAAGGCCGCTCCCGCGGGAAAGGGCAGAGGGGGCCCGCGGCTTTGTCCACGGCGGCCGCGATCGCTGCAGTCCGTGTCCGAGAATGCCGATGACAGCCACCGTGAGGGTCCTCGAGTCAGCCTCTCTCCGCTCCAAGTGGTCGGAGCCGTTGCTGTCGTTCGCCTGCAGCTTCGCGCTCGGCGTCGCGGTGGCGGCGTCGACCGCGGTCGCGTCACCGCAGGCGCGGCCGCCCGCTCCGAACACGCCGCCTGCCTCGACCAAGACGCGCGAGAGCATCGCGACCCGCGACGACGGCGTGCCGCGCCGGCTCGTGGCGCGCTTCGACTTCGAGGAGAACGCCGTCTTCCCGAAGGAGATCCCGACGGGCTTCTACCGCGCGCTCACGCGCCTCGACGCCGACACGGGTGGCGGCCTCGCGCCGCCGACGGGCGGCGAGCACGGGGTCCCGGGCCTGCGCGACTTCGGTCGCATCGAGGCCGTTCGCGGCGTCGGTCGCGCGCCGAGCAAGGGCGAGCCCGGCTGGGCCGTCCGCTTCGCCATCGATGGCGCGTCGATGCTGCTCGCCAGCGAGCCTTCGCGGGTCTCGATCGTGCCCGGGTCGCAACTCATGATCCGCGCGTGGGGACGCAGCGAATCGCTGAGCTACGCGGGTCTGCGCCTCAGCGTGCGTTTCCACGACCAGGAAGGCAGGGGACTGCCCGGGGTCTATTCGAGCGCGATGTTCCGCAGCGAAGGC
Source organism: uncultured bacterium (assembly GCA_903918555.1). GTDB lineage: Bacteria > Planctomycetota > Phycisphaerae > Phycisphaerales > SM1A02 > QWPT01. The sequence continues at coordinate 7,063 of CAIXEV010000199.1, forward strand.
AGCTGGCGCATGCTGGCGGTCGAGCCGCCGCCGGCGCCGCCCGAGGCCGCCGGGCTTGCGCTTTGGCTCGAGGTCGTGCAGCCGAGCACGGTGCGCGACATCGACGAGCCGTACCAGGTCGCCACCGACGATGTGACAGGCTTTGCCTACTTCGATGACATCGAGGTCTGGCAGGTGCCGACGGTCGTGTTCGAGGCCGAGTCGGGCGGCGTCGTGTCGCCCGGCGCGCGCGCGCGGCTGTCGCTGCGGTGCAGCGATCCGAGCGTCACCCGAACCACGGCGGTCGTGACGGTCCGCGACGCGAACGACGCGCTCGTCTACCAGAGCACGCTCGATGTCCCCGGCGACCGCAGCGCCAGCCTCGAGGTGCCCGCGCTCGCGACCGGCTGGTACGAGGCGACCGTCGCATTCCTGCAGGGTTCGAGCGAGGTCTCGCGCAAGACCGCGCGTTTCACCGTGCTTCCCGACGAGAACTTCGATTCGGACGACCCGCCGCGCTTCGGCACCAACTTCGCGATCCGCGACGAGCGCATCCTGCCCGCGATCGAGCTTTCACGGAGCAACTTCGCGGTGCTGCCGGTCTGGACGGCCGCGACCGACATCCGCGACTCCAAGCGCGAGATCGAGGCGCTGCGCGCGCTGCTCTCGAAGCTGATCGACCGGCGCGTCGACACCATGTTCCGCATCGCGCAGGTCCCTGCGTCGCTTGCGCGGCAGAACCGCGTCGACATCGACGACGCGCTCGCGCTCTTCGCGCTCGAGGAGACGCACTGGCGTCCGACGCTCGAGCCGTGGCTGCTTGCGTTCGGCCAGCAGGTCGACCAGTGGATGATCGGATCGGCGCCGGTCGACGGCACGCGCGGCGATGTCGCGGCGCGCGTCGAGTCGCTCGCGGGCGCCATGCGCACCGCGATCGCCGGCCCGAGCGTCGGCCTGCCGTGGTCGCCGTCGGAGCAATTGCCCGCCGATCTGCGCGACACGGTGCTCCGCGGCCGCCATCTCGTCGAGGTCGTGGTCGACCCGGCGTGGCGCGAGAACGAAGGCGAGATCTACGACGGGCTCCCCCTGGGCCCCCGTGGCATGGCGCGCATCCAGCCGCTCTCGGCCGGCGTGGTCGATGACCGCGCGCGCGCCGTCGACCTCGCCCTGCGCGCGATCGACGCGTGGCGCGCGGGCTTCGACTCGATCGCCGTCGATGTGCGGCCCGACGGCGTCCAGTCCGTACCCGGCCCGCCGATCGAGCTCGCGGCGTGGCGGCAGCTGGCGTTGAAGCTGTCGGGCCGTCGCTTCGTGGCCGACATTCCGCTTGATCCAGGAATCCGCTGCATGCTCGCCGACGGCCCGCGCGGCCCCGTGCTCGTCGCGTGGAGCGATGTGGTCGACCGGCCCGTCGAGATCTCGGCCGATCTCGGCAGCGGGCAGATCTCGCTGACCGACCTGTGGGGCCGCACCTCGAGGGTGAGCCTCACTCCGCGCGGACATGCCTTCAAGATCGGCCGCGAGCCAACCTTCATCGAAGGCATCGACGCCAAGCTCTGCGAGCTGCGCCGCGGTTTCCGCGTCGAGCCCGCGATCGCGCTGAGCCGCCGCGCGCCGCAGGAAGGCGCGCTCGTGCTGGCGAATCCGTGGCCGACCGCGATGAACGGCACGCTCAGCATCACCGGGCCGGAGAAGCTCGAGATCACGCCGCGGACGCACAGCTTCACGATTCCCGCAGGTGGCGAAGTGCGGCTTCCCATCAGCTTCAGCGTGCCGCGCAGCTACCCCGCGGGCGTGACGCCGCTCACCGTCTCGCTGCAGGGAACGGCGACCGAGCCGTTCCGCGCCACGATGTCGGCGCCGCTGCAGCTCGGCAGCACCTCCGTCAAGGTCGAGCCCGACTGGCGGCTTGCGCGCAGCATCGAGAGCGGCAGCGTCGACATCGTGCTGACGCTGCGCGTGACGAACATCAGCGCGCAGCCGATCGATGTCGAGGCGTTCGCGGTGGCCGACGGCTACACGCAGAGCCGCAAGCCCATCTCCTCGCTCGAGCCAGGCGCGACCGCGGTGCGGGTCTTCCACTTCGCGTCGGGTGCGCAGCGGCTCTCCGGCCGCGACATCCGCGCCGGCGTGCACGACACCCTCCTCGATGCACGGCATCTGCTGCGGGTTTCGATCCCGCCGCTCCTGCCGCCGGGGGGGACGGCGCCACCGGCGGTCGGCGCCACGCTCGGTGCGGCGGGCGCCGATGAAGACTGGTGACCGCCTCGCCAACCGTTGATCGGTCGGATGACAGAAACTAGCGCCAGATTCCCGGCGTCGGCGGCTTGCCGTAGAGCGTCTCGAAGGTGATTCGGTCGATCAGCCAGCTCTCGCCGCGCCTGCGCACGCGCAGGATCCAGTCGGTCGGCACGCCCGTCTCCATGCGGGCGAGCGAAGTCGTGCACGAAAGCTCGACCTCGCCGGTGTCGCCGTCGAGCGTGCGAATCTCGAGGCGGCGGATCCGGTTCGAGTCGATGCGGTAGCGCCCTTCGAGCGAGCGAAGCGCCGAGCGGATGTCGTCGATCGAGACGCCCGGATTCTCGCGCCTGCCGTAGTTGAGCAC
>CAIXEV010000200.1 GCA_903918555.1 uncultured bacterium
CCGACTCGTCGCTGGCGGTGCTCGAGGGCGTCGTCGATGGATGGACCAAGCGCGAGTGGGAGCCGAAGGTTGCGCCGCTCGGACAGCAGCTCGAGGAGCTCAGCATGAGCCTGTACTCGCGGTCGGCCACCGCGGGCGACGCCGTTGCCGGCGAACCGATTTCGTTCGAAGCGAATCCCGAGAAGCTGGCGAAGATCTCGGCGACGCGCCGCCAGGTGGTTGATGCCGCGTTCGCCGCGGATGCGGCGCTGGTCTCCGAACTCGGCGCGGCGCTCGGCTTCGACGCCGACAGCGCCGAGATGCTCGCCCTGCGCCTCGAGCGCGTGCGGCTCGCGGCGGAGGGCACGCCATTTGGAAACGCACAGGCTTCCTTCGCGTCGCCCGCTGCGATTCTGTCCCGCGCGAATCTGCCGCCCGAGGCCGCGCGCGCCTTCATCGAGAACTCTCGCGACGGATGGAAGGCCTTCCTGGATTCGCTCGCAACGGATGTCCAGGCCGTGCTCGTGCGGAGCGAACGGCAGCAGAAGGCGATGCAGGACTCGCAGGTCAACCAGGACTGGCAGGGCTTCCAGAAGGTGGTGTCGGCGAACGCGGCCGAGGCCGCGGTGTTCATGCGCCGGTACAGCGAGCTCTGCGACAGCGCCGCCGCGAAGACGAGCGAGCGCCCGGAGGTCGTGGCCGCGATCAAGCGCGCGCGGCTCGCCGTCGCGCGGCCGGATGTCTACAACGCCGCGGACTGCGCGACGCAGCAGCTCGAGTCGGCGCTCAAGCTCGACGGCGTGGGCGACGAGCAGCGCGCGCGGCTCGAGGCTCTCAAGGCCGAGTACGACGCGGTGTACGAGATGCTCTCGGAGAAGATCGCAGGTGGCGCCGCGGAGAGCGATCCCAACGACGGCGAGGCGTGGCGCGCGATGCAGGAGCGCGTCGAGGCCGAGCAGAAGCTCCTTTTCCAGCGCAACGAACGCACCGAGAAGGCGCGCTCGGAGGCGCGCCGCATCCTCGGCGACGAACTCGCCGCGCGCGTGCGCGGCCTCGTGCCCGACGAGGCGGACCCGGCGAAGACGCGTCAGGCGAACCGCTTCGATCCGTTCGCGGAGGATGACGATTGAGGCATGGCGGATTCGCCCACTGCGACTCTGGCGCATCCCGCGTTCCCCGCGCGGGGTTGACGGCGGTCGTGCGCGCGTTGTCAGCCTTCCTCGTGCTCGCCGCACCCATCGCGGCCGTCTTCGCGCCCGAGTCGCCGTCGTACGCCGTTGCGCCACCTCCCGGCTATCGCTCGGACGATCCGATCGAGGAGCTGGCCGCGATGGCGCCCCATCGATGGTCTCTTTCGGGCACCCTGCTCGCGGTCGAGGCCGAGACAGGAGCCGACCGCACGAGCTTCGCCTCGGCGCTCGGATCGAAGTTCGCGCAGATCGTTGCTGCGCACATGGACTACGCGCAGGCCTATCGCGCTCGCGTCGAGCAGCCGATCCAGGCCGCGCTCGACGCATCGGCTGAGGCGAATCGCCGCGACCGACTTCGTGGAGGGGGCTGGAGCACCGCCGCCGCCAGGCTCGCCGCCGCGCGTGCGGACGCTCTCGCCGCACTGCTCGCAGCACAGGAACTCGACCGCGCGTTCGCGTCGCGCCTCGGGGAGATTCTGGGGGGAGTCCAAGCGGAATCCTCGACGGAGACGCCGAGCGTGGTTCCATCTGCGGTTCCATCTCTGGTCCCGCGCCGTGCTCCCGGAACCCCCGCCGTGGGCGATGCGCTCGCTGCGCGCTTCGCGTACACGGGGCTCGTCGCCGTGCTCGGCGATCGCGTGGCCGATCTCCGCCTCGTCACGGGGCTTCCCGACCTCGCGTCGATCCTTGACAGGGTCGCGCAGCGGCCCGACACGCCCGAGCCCGACCGCGCCCTGCTGCGTGCGGCCGCGCACGCGGAGCGCATCCGCGGTGTCGCCGAACTCGACGCGCTGCCCGCGGCTGTGGTGGGCGCGTTCTTCAAGGACCTGAAGGCGAATGCAGACCGCCTCGCGACGCTCGATGAGAAGACGCTCAGGTCTCTCGAGGATTCGTTCGAGCTTTCCGCAGAGCAGGACGCGCTCGCGCCACGACTGCGCATCGTGGCCCTGCGGCAGTTCGACGCGGGCCGTCGCATCGTCGAGGCGTGTCGCGCGCAGATGACGGTCCAGACGGCCAGCCGCGTCGCCGACGCATGGGTCTCCGACCTCTGGCGATCCGTCACGGCGGCGCACGGCATCCGGACTCCGGGAGGGACCCTATGGTCGCTCAGCCACGAAGTCGACACCACGCTGAAGGCGATCGCGCGGGATCCAGCGATCTCGTCCGACGAGCGGCGTGCCATCGAGGCCGCCGTCGCACTCGCCCACACCGAACTCGCGGAGCGTGCGTGGAAGCTCGCGGCGCCTGTCTTCGCCGCGATCCGTGCCGAGGTCGCGGCGGTGCAGCCAGTGGCTGAAGCTGCCGACGAGGGTGGCGACGGGGCGATCCGAGAGGGCGAGTCGCCCGAAGCGCACGCGCGGCGGCTCGCGATGAAGCGCGCGGCGCGCAAGCGGATGGGAAGGGAAGACGACTCGCCGCTGACAGTCCCTGTGAACACGCTGATGTCGGAGATGCGCCCACTCGCGATGGCGCAGCGCGTGCGTGTGGCGGAGGTCGTCGCCGGGACGCTGGGCGAGCGCGCGAAGCGCTACCTCGAGCCGTCGGACGATCCTCAAGGCGAGTCCGGCGACCTCGATTCGGCTGTCCGTGCCGTGCCGACGGTGCATCTCTCGTTTGACGACGCGGCCGCCATCGAGGCAGCCGAAGCGGCTGAAGGCGGCTGGGCGGTCGACGGCGTGGAGCAGGAGCCTGCATCGATCGATTTCGGCGAAGCACTCTCCGCCGAGTCGGACGCGATGGAACCGCTCGCGCCACCGTTTGTGCCAGGCGTCCTCTCGCGGCCTGCGCCGCCGCTCGGACTGCGGCAGATCTACGAAGCCTCGCGCACGGCGGGGGTGCGCGTCACTCGCGCGTGCGGACAGGCGGCGCTCGACGCAGCGATGGCTTCGCCCGCGGGGGACGCCTACCGAGCCGCGCGCGAAGAGCTCGTCGCACGCGCGGACGCACTGCCGCGGACCGTGCAGCCCGACGCGAAGATCGACTTCGCGCCCGTCTTCGCGGCGTGCCGTGCGCTCGAGGCGGCCGCGCGTGCGCTCGACGGCGCGATCGCCGATGAGCTTGAGGCGCGCTGCGCCGTGCCGCCGGACAGCGGCGTGCGCGCGCTTCTCCTTCTTTCGCGCGATGAGCTCGGCTTCAGCTTCCTGTCGACCCTCGGCGTCCTGCGCGAGCTTCCGATCTCCGCGGTGGACCGAACCACGCTCTTCGCTGCGGCGCAAGCCGAGCTCTCGCGCCTCGCGGCGGCGGAGCCGACGCATCGAGCGGCCATGCTCGCCGCAGAGCTCGCGGCCTACGGACTGGTCGAGGACGACGGCCGGCTCGTGAGGCGCGACACGGACGACCGAATCTCCGACGACCGCGCAGCTTCTCTCGACTGCGAACGGCGAAGCGCGGTCCTGAAGGCCGTCGCTGACGCCGCGGAGCTTGCCTTCGGCGCGGACGATGCACGGTTCTTTCGTGTCAAGACCGCGCTCGTCGGATCAAACGGGATGTTCGCGTCGCACGACGGCGCGGCGCCTGTGAGCCGTCGGATCGCGCGCACGCGCCTACGCGCCGCGGGCGACGCCGACACGCTCGCGCGTCTCGACGCGATCGACCGCGCGCTCTGGAGCGCGATGCTGTCGTCGATGGTTCGGCGTCGGGTCGAGCGATGCGGCTGCGAGTGGACGGGGATCGAGGGCGCCGTCGGCCGCGGCTACTACAGCCTCATGAACGGTACGGCACCGCACGACAGATACCGTTCCCGCCGTGCCCTCGCCGACGCCGACGACGCGATCGAACGGGCGTCGCTCGAACTCGCCCGCATCGACGCCGCAACTGCGCACACGCGTTGAAGGCACCGCGCCTATCCTGCGCGCATGGCCGATCTCTCGACGAACATCCTTGCGCTTGACTGCGGCACGACGAGCGTGCGTGGAATCGTGTTCGCGATCGAGCCCGACGGCGCGGCCAGCGAGATCGGCACGGGGCAGCGCGAGTTCGCGCAGCATTTCCCGAAGCCGGGCTGGGTCGAGCACGACGCCGACGAGATCTGGACCGCGCTCGTCGCGTGCATGAAGGACGCGCTCGCCGCCTCGAAGCGCTCGGCCTCCGACATCGCCGCGATCGGCATCACGAACCAGCGCGAGACGATCGTCGTGTGGGACCGCGCGACCGGGAAGCCGATCCACCGCGCGGTCGTGTGGCAGGACCGCCGCACGGCGTCGCGGCTCGTCGAGTTGCGCGCCGAAGGCCATGAAGACGCCGTCCGCGCCGCGACCGGCCTCACGCTCGACCCGTACTTCAGCGCGACGAAGCTCGCGTGGATCCTCGACGCCGTGCCGGGCGCGCGCGCCCGCGCCGAGGCGGGCGAACTCGCCGCCGGCACGATCGACTCCTGGGTGCTGTGGAAGCTGACGAACGGCCGCGTGCACGCGACCGACGCGTCGAATGCGTCGCGCACGCTGCTCGCCCGCATCGGCGGCGCCGCCGGCTGCGCGTGGGACGACGCGCTCTGCGCGATCTTCCGCGTGCCGCGCGCGGTGCTGCCCGAAATCCGCGATTCGGCCGGCGCGTTCGGCGCGTGCGACGCGTCGGTCCTCGATGAGGCATTCCGCGGAGCCACGATCCCCGTCACGGGCATCGCGGGCGACCAGCAGTCGGCGCTCTTCGGCCAGTCGTGCTTCACGCCGGGCGATGCGAAGTGCACCTTCGGCACGGGCTGCTTCCTCCTCGCGAACGCCGGCACCGCGCCGCCGCCGGCGCCCAAGGGGCTCCTCACCACCGTCGCATGGCGCATCGACGGCCAGACGACCTACGCGATCGAAGGCTCCGTCTTCGTCGGCGGCAGCGCCGTCCAGTGGCTGCGCGACGGCCTCTCGTTCTTCGGGAAGTCGCGCGAGGTCAACGCGCTCGCGGCGAGCGTGGCCGACTCGGGCGGCGTCGTCGTGGTGCCCGCGTTCGCCGGCCTCGGCGCGCCGTGGTGGGACGCCGACGCCCGCGGCGCGGTCCTCGGACTGACGCGCGGCTCGACCAAGGCGCACATCTCGCGCGCCACGCTCGAGGGTGTCGCGCACCAGGTCGCAGACCTCGTCGAGGCGATCGAAGCGGGGGGCGTCTCGATCCACGCCCTGCGCGTCGACGGCGGCGCGGCGGCGAGCGACCTCCTCATGCAGTTCGAGGCGGATTTCCTTGGGAAAGCCGTCGTGCGCCCGCGCATCCTCGAGACGACCGCCCTCGGCGCTGCGCGGCTCGCGCTTGCGGGACTCTCGACCGTCTCCGCAGCAGCCGCGTTCAAGCACGGGGCGGGAGAGGTCGATCGAACCTTCGCCCCGGCCGCGACGCCGGCGGCACGCTCGGCCGCGCGCGCCCGCTGGCGCCGCGCAGTCGATACGGTACGCGCCTTCGGCAACCCGGCAGACTGAACTCATGAAGCGACCATTCGACCGTTCCGCGCAGCTTGCCTCGATCGAAAGCCTCGAGTTCGATGTGCTCGTCATCGGCGGCGGCGCGACCGGCCTCGGCATCGCCGTCGACGCCGCGAGCCGCGGCTACCGCACCGCGCTCGTCGAGGCGCATGACTTCGCGAAGGCCACCAGCTCCCGCAGCACCAAGCTCGTGCATGGCGGCGTGCGCTACCTCGCCGAGTGGCAGTTCGGCCTCGTCACCGAGGCGCTCGAGGAGCGCGCGACCCTCTGCCAGAACGCGCCGCACCTCGTGCATGACCTCGCGTTCGTCGTGCCGCGCTACCACTGGTGGGAAGGCCCGTTCTACGGCGCGGGCCTCAAGCTGTACGACGCGCTCGCGGGCCGGCGCAACATCGGCCACAGCCGGTCGCTGTCGCGCGAGGAGACCATCGCGGCGATCCCGAATGTGAAGCAGGACGGCCTCCTCGGCGGCGTCGAGTACCACGACGCGCAGTTCGACGACGCCCGCATGGCGCTCGCGCTCGCGCGCACCGCCGCCGCGCACGGCGCGAGCATCGCGAACCGCGTGCGCTGCATCGGCTTCGTGAAGGAAGGCGGCCAGGTCATCGGCGCCGAGCTCCGCGACGAGGAGTCGGGCCGCGTGTTCAAGACGCGCGCGTCGGCCGTCATCAACGCGACGGGCGTCTTCGCCGACGAGCTCCGCCGCAAGGACGACCCCGGCTGCGCGGCGAGCGTCGAGCCGTCGCGCGGCGTGCACCTCGTGCTTTCGCAGGAGTTCCTGCCCGGCGACCACGCGATCATGGTGCCGCACACCGACGACGGCCGCGTGCTGTTCGTCATCCCGTGGCACGGGCGCACGCTCGTCGGCACCACCGACACCGATGTCAAGACGGTCGAGCTCGAGCCGCGCGCAAGCGACGAGGACATCGGCTTCATCCTCCGCAACGCCGGGCGCTACCTCGCGCGCGAGCCGAAGCGCGAGGACATCCTGTCGGTCTTCGCCGGGCTTCGGCCGCTCGCACGCCCGCAGCAGGGCACCGAGTCGAAGAAGGTCTCGCGCGAGCACTCGATCGAGGTCGCGCAGAGCGGCCTCGTCACGGTGACGGGCGGCAAGTGGACGACCTACCGCCGCATGGCCGACGAGGTCCTCGAGGAGGCGATCGAGGCCGTCGGGCTCGAGCTGCGGCAGTGCATCACCGAGACGCTTCCGCTCCACGGCTACGACCCGAAGGCGGGCATCGAGGCCGGGCTCCCCGACGCGCGGCGCATGTACGGCACCGATCGCGCGCAGCTCGACATGATCGAGCGCGCCGACCGCTTCCACGCGGCGCCGATGCACGCGAATCTCCCGCTGACGCCGTCCGAGGTGATCTTCGCGGCGCGGCACGAGATGGCCCGCAGCGTCGAGGATGTGCTCGCCCGCCGAACGCGCTCGTTGCTGCTTGACGCGCGCGCGTCGATCGAGATCGCGCCCGAGACCGCGCGTCTCATGGCGCGCGAGCTCGGCTGGACGGGCGCCGAGGCCGCAGCGAGCGAGGCGGAGTTCGTCGAGATCGCGCGGGGCTACATCCCCGCGTGAGTCGAACGCGCTACGCTCACGCCATGACCGCCGCGAACCTCTCCGCCTCAGTCGCCGCGCTTGCGGTCCTCGCGCATGCTGCGGGAGGCGCAGCCGCGCAGACCGCGCCTGCGGCGAGCGCGCAGGGCGCGCCGCGTGCGGGCGAGACTCCGTGGCCCATCGTCCTCGGGCAGCGCGCCGCCGCGCTCGAGCGCGACTGGCCGATCGTCAACCAGGTCGTGCTCGTTCCCGACGGGCGGACCTACCTCGACGAGATCGCGAAGTGGTCGCCCGCAGGCCGGTGGCCCGTGCTCATCGAGGAGAGCAACTTCACGCCGATGTTCGTGCGCGCGTTCGCGCCGGACCGCGTCGTGCGCCGCGAGTCGGTCGGCGCGATGCCGGCCGACCGCGCCGAGCGCGAGAAGCTGATCGCGACCAGCGCCGCCGAGGCGATTTCCGACGGCTTCGCCGATGTGATCGCCGCCGCCGCGAAGCGCGGCGTCATGCCGTCGATGGTCGTGATCGCAAGCGCCGACGACCCCGCGTGGACCGCGGCCGCCGCGCTTGCCGCGGGCCGCTGCGCGCCGATCTACTTCACGAGCGAGCCGTACGGAACGCCCGACGACACGATGGACGCCGCGCGCTTCAAGGCGCTGTCGGCCGAACTCGAGCGCGCGGCCGAGCGCACCGGCCTCGGGTGGAAGGGCCTCGGCGACGCGCTCGACGCGTTCGTCGTCTGCCGAGACATCGCGTGGAAGTGCGACCCCGAGCTCGCGCCCGGGCTCAAGATCGAGATCCCGAGCGGTCCGTTTCCGACCGCGCCCGGACAGCCCGTCTCCACGCTCAACACGCTTGGCCGCCACCAGGACGGCGTCTGGTGGGCGATCGGTTCGGGCATCTTCGGCAGCGAGCAGCGCTCGGCGTATGTCGCCATGTGCTCGCTCTTCGCGCCGCGGCGCACCGCGTGGCTCACGAACGCCTACGAGTCTGGGCCCGGTTGGAGCGCGTACGAAGTTGGCCCCGCCGCGACGAAGTTCGAGCGGCAGGGCTTCGCCACGCAGAGCTGGTCGAAGGAGCAGAACACGCTCGACGCGTGGCGGCGCACCCTCATGGGCGGCTTCGACTGCGATGTGCTCGTCGCGAACTCGCACGGTATCTCGACGCAGTTCGGGCTGTTCGGCGGCGGCACCGCGACGGTCGGCGATGTGCCGCTCTTCGACCGCCCGACGGCGGTGCACTTCCTGCATTCGTTCTCGCTGCAGTTTCCGGCGAACCCCACCACGGTCGGCGGCGCATTCCTCGCGCACGGCGCCTACGCCTACTACGGATCGGTCTACGAGCCGCTGCTCCCCGCGTTCGCGACGCCCGAGTTGATCGCCGAGCGCAGCGGGTACCTCGTGCCGTTCGCGGTGTCGACCCGCGTCTTCGAGGGAAGCTTCGCGCGCCCGTGGCGCACGGCTTCCTACGGCGATCCGCTCATGATCCTCGCGACGCCCGAGCGCCTCGGCGTGCGTCGCGTTGCGCCGCCGGCCGACGGCGCGGTCGACCTCAAGCAGGAGGCCGCTGCGAATCTCAAGCGTTTCCGCGATGACAGCGACACGCTCGCCATCGCGAAGGCGATGCGCGACCTCGAGCTCCTCGGCAGCGACGAGAAGGTGATCAAGCTCTGGGCGCTCGCGAAGGATCTCGACACGGCGCCCGTCGCCGCGGGCTTCGTGCTTGGGCCGATGTTCCGCGCGCGGGATCTCGACGCGCTCGTCGGCGCGTACGCCGCGTGCAAGGTCACGCCGCCGAAGGCGCGCGACATGCTGTGGCAGCTCGCGACGCCGCGGCTCAACACGCTGAGCAACGCGCACCTCGTTGCGCTGCTCTCGCGCGATCCCCGCGGACCGGATCCGAGCGTCGATCTTGCGCTGCTGCGGCCGACAGGATTGCGGGTGCTTGGCCGCGACGCCTGGGCGCGGGTGATCTCGGACGCCGAGGCCGTGATCGCGGACGAGACGGTCCGCGCCCGAGTCAGCGCGTTGCGCTGAGTTGCGTCGAGGGCGCCGCGGGCTTCGGCGTGCCTTCGGGCGCGGCCGCGGGCTTCGGCCGCGTTCCCGACGGCTTGAGCGCGGCGCTCGCGCGCTCGATCGTCGAGTTCGGTTCGGGCGTGCAGTCGTCCGTCGCGGCGGGGGGCTTTGCTGCGGGGGTTCCACCTGCGGGGCTTTGGGCGTCGACGAGCGCATCCTTCATCTCCGCGGCGACCGCGCAGGCGAGGCCAGCCATGCCGAGCGGCGCGGGATGCAGTTCATCGCGCTGGAGAAGCGGCGCCTGCTTCGTGCTCTCGAGCCGCACGCCGCGGATCTCGAGCGCGCGGTCTTCCATCAGCTGGCGCTGCATGTCGGCGAGCGGAAGCACATGGACATTGGCGCGGCCCTTCGCCCACGCAGCGAAGCGCGCGTTCGCCTTCGCGAGCGTGTCCTTCGCAGGCATCTGCGCGGCCGAGAGCATCTTGCCGACCGCCGGCGACATGTCGGGCAGGTCGCCGACGAGCACAGGCACCTCGAACCTCTCGAGTTCCTTGAGGCCGAGCTCGAGCTTCTCGAGCCGCTCGGCCTCGTCGCCGATGCGTCCGCCTTTCGGCGAATCGTCGCCGTAGCAGTACCAGAAGAGGAAATCGAGCGCGATCACGCAGTCGGGCTTGAAGTCGACGGCGCGCGCGGCGGCGGTCGCGCCGTTGCGCACGGGCGCGAGGAAGAAGAAGCCGCTCGACATGTCGGTCGACACGATCTCGAGCTCGGGGCACGCGAGGCGCACCATGTCGATGAGACGGAAGCCGAGCGCGTAGTCGCCGTCGGCGCGCTTCTCGCGCATCACGCAGCCGAAGCCGGCCGAGGCGCTTGCGCCGATGACGGCGATGCGGAGCGGCTTCGCGGCCGCGGCGGGCGCTGCAGTGGCGGGGGATGCCGGCGCAGGCGCGACCTGTGCGAGCGACGGCGCGGCGACGATCAGCGCGAGTGCAAGCGTGCGGAAAGCGTGGCGCATGGGGTGATGGTAGCCACGGCGTGCGGGCGGGACCGCCGCTTCGCGGCGCGCTGTCGACGCTTCGCATGGTTCTGCTAGCACTGCTTGCTTCGCAAGCACGTGGCACCCGCCGCTCCAGGGGAGCGGCGGCGTCTTGGGTGGGGATGTCACGGGTCGCCGCCGACGACAGGCCGGCGGCGTGTTGTGTGGGGATGTCACGGGTCGCCTCTGACGACAGGTCGGCGGCGTGTTGTGTGGGGATGTCACGGGTCGCCTCTGACGACAGGTCGGCGGCGTGTTGTGTGGGGATGTCACG
>CAIXEV010000201.1 GCA_903918555.1 uncultured bacterium
GCTCGAGGCCTTCACGAGCCCCGTGGCCGAGGCGTACCCCGGCATTCGCCTGCGCGCCGTGTGCGACGACGCCGGAACCGCGCGGATGGGCATCGCCAACTACGCAGCGACGGTCGGCGCGGACCTCACCGTCCTCGGCACCCGCGGCAGGACGAACCTGCGCGACATCCTGCTCGGAAGCACCGCCGAGCGCGTGCTGCTCGAGTCGCGCTGCTCGGTGCTGGCGGTGAAGCCGGCAGAACGGTGATGCCGGACCACGACGCGCGCGGCGGTCGGCACGCGGACTTCGTCCACGCGCCACTCGGGACCAGGGCGTCGCCTCACCCGCGGGCGATGCGGGCCTCGATGTGCGCGATCGCCTCGACGACCTGATCGACGACGACGAGGCACAGGTCGCCCGAGCGGAGCTTGTCGAGCGCCTTGTCGATCGCGACGAACTCGCCGCGCACCTCGACGATGTGCGAGGCCTTGCTCGCGTCGCGCAAGCCATCGCGCAGCAGCGCGAGCACCTCGCCGTCGGCGCGGCCGCGCTGGCAGGCGTCCTCGAACAAGACAACATCGTCGAACGCCGCACCAAGGATCTTCGTCTGCCCGCGGATGTCCTCGTCGCGCCGGTCGCCGGGGCCGCTGATCACGACCGCGCGCCGCCGACCCTCGCCGAGCGGCATCGCCTCGACCGCGCGCACGAGCGCGCGCATGGCGTCGGGGTTGTGGCCGTAGTCGACGATGACCGTCGCGCCGCGGAAATCAAGGATGTTGAAGCGCCCCGGCACGCTGCGCACATCGCTGCGGAAGGTCGCCGCGGCCTCGCAGATCACGCTCCAGTCAAGCCCGCACGCCCACGCCGCGCCGATCGCCGCCATCGCGTTCTCGGCTTGGAACGCGATCGTTCCGCCGCGCGTGATCGGAATCTCGCCGAGTGGAACGCGCAGCTGCTGCTGGCCGTGCACCGCGACGATGTCGCCGCCCTCGATGAACACGCAGCGCTTGCCCTGCGTGCGGTGCCGCTCGAGCACCGGATGATGCCGCATCGCCGAGAAGAAGATCGTCTCGCCCGCGCAGAGCCGCGCCATCGCGGCCACCTGCGGATCGGCCGCGTTGAGCACGGCCACGCCCGTCGCCGGAACCACCTGCACGATCGCGCTCTTCACCGACGCGAGCTGCTCGACCGTGTTGATGTGGTTCATGCCGAGGTGGTCGCCCTCACCGAGGTTCGTGACCACCGCGACCTGGCAGTGGTCGAAACCGAGCCCCTCGCGCAGGATTCCGCCGCGCGCGGTCTCGAACACGGCGGCCTCGACATCGGGGTGCATCAGCACGCTGCGCGCGCTCTTCGGGCCCGAGCAATCGCCTTGGTCGACCTGATGACCACCGACATACACGCCGTCGGTGCCCGTGAAACCGACGCACTTTCCGCTCGCCGCGAACATGTGCGCGATCAGGCGCACCGTGGTCGTCTTGCCGTTCGTGCCCGTCACAGCGACCACGGGAATGCGCCCGTCGTCGCCCGGCGGATACAGCAGCCCGACGATCGCCTCGCCGACATTGCGGCCGCGGCCATGCGACGGCGACACATGCATGCGGAGCCCGGGCGCGGCGTTCACCTCGACGATGCCGCCGCCCTGCTCCTCGAGCGGACGCATCACGCTCTCGCACACGACATCGACGCCGCACACATGAAGGCCGACCATCTGCGCCGCAGCGACCGCGCGCTCGGCGACCGCGGGGTGCACCTCGTCGGTCACATCGGTCGCGGTGCCGCCGGTCGACAGATTGGCGTTGTTGCGCAGCACCACGCGGCGCCCGCGCTCGGGGACGGACTCCGGCGCGAGCCCCTGCAGCTCGAGCCGCGCGACCGCGATCTCGTCGAGCCGGATCTTCGTGAGGCTCGTCGCGTGCCCTTCGCCGCGCCGCGGATCCTCGTTCACCTTCGCGACGAGCTGCCGCACCGTGAGTTCGCCGTCGCCCGTCACGAACGGCGGATCGCGCCGCGCGGCGGCGATGAGCCGGTCGCCGACGACGAGCAATCGGAAATCGTTGCCCGCGAGGCAGGTCTCGACCATCACGGTGCCGATCTCGGCCGCAGCGCGGTACGCGATCTCCATCAACTCGCGCGAGTCGACATTGACAGTGACGCCCTTCCCCTGGTTGCCGTCGACCGGCTTCACGACGACGGGAAGCCCGATCTCGAGCGCGACCGACCACGCATCCTCGAGCGACTCGACGGGGCGCCCGCGCGGAACGGGCACGCCCGCCGACCAGAGCAGCGACTTCGTGAGGTCCTTGTCCTGCGCGATCGATTCGGCGACGACGCTCGTGTCGTCGATCTCGGCGGCCTGGATGCGGCGCCTGCGACGGCCCCATCCGAACTGCACCATGCTGCCCTGCGTGAGCCGGCGATACGGGATGTTGCGCGCGGCGGCGGCCGCGACGATCGAGCCCGTGCTCGGCCCAAGCCGCACATCCTCGTCGAGCGCGCGCAGCGCCGCGACCGCGCGTTCGGCATCGAACGGCGCACCGGCCGCAACGGCCTCGACGAGCGCCTGCGCGTCGGCGAGCGCCTTGCGGCCGACATCCTCCTCGATGTACTCGACCACCACGAACGAGACGCCTTCCTCCTCGGTCGCCTCGGTCGTCGAGAAGGTCACCGAGCAACCGGCGTCCTCCTGCAGGCCGAGTGCCGTCGCCTCGAGCACCTGCGCGAACGAGGTGCGGCCCGCGCGGTCGCGCGGCAGCACGCCGATGTTCGGGAAGCGATCGCGCAGCCGCGCCTCGAAATCGGCGAGTTCCGCGATCGAGCGCTCGCTCGGCGCACAGTGCACCAGCGCCTCGATGGCGGTGTGGCGGCTCCAGCGGTTGGGCCCACGCAGGGCGCGGATGCGTTTGACTTCCATGGCTCGTCGAATGGGTGAAGGGAGGTTCGGAGGGAAATGCCTGGTCTACGCGCGAATTCAGCGCACGCGGCCGTCGCCGGCCGTGGCGCCGTCGTCGCTCATCATCTGCGAGTACGGATCGAGATCGCTGCCGAAGGTCGCGACGCCCGTCACGATCACATCGGCCTCGATGCCGTGCATCCACATCGCGGCGACGCCCGCGAGCGTGGCCTCGTCGGTCTTCGCGTGCGTGGATTCACCGTGGAGCAGGTCGGGAAACACGGTCTCCTCGTCGCCGCTCGCGAGCACGATCGACTTGCCGCGCGCGAACACCACGCGTCCGACGGCGGCGCGATGCGCGACGATCGCGGCGTTCGCGCCGTCGCGCGCGTAGAGCACGACCGCGCCGTCGCAGAGCTCGGCCATGTCGACGATGCGCTCGTCGGCCGCGTGCAGCACGGCGGCGCCGTGCGACAGCACCGCGTCGACCTGCGTGCGCATCACCTTGAACATCTGCGAAGGCTCGAGGACATCATGCTCGGCGAGCTGCTCGTGTCCGTCGAGGTCGTGGACGACGCCGATCTCGCAGCGGTCGTACGGCAGGCCGTCGCGGAGGATCGCGGCGGCGTTCGTCTCGAGGACAGCCGTCTCGACCGCGTAGTGCGTGATGAGGCGACGCGCCGATTCCCAGCGCGTTCCGTCGCCGCGGTCGACGCGCCGGCGGTCGAAGCACAGGCCCGCGCGGCAGGCAAGGCCGACATAGCGGCCGCCAAGGTGCATGATCCAGGCGATGAGCCGCACGATGCGCCCCGTGCAGCGCGAGCCGGCGACGCCGATCACGGGAATGCGCCCGTCGTCGCCTTCCGCGAAGAGATGGTCGATGATCGCGCGACCGACCGGCCGCGCCTCGCCTTGCGCAAGCTCGAGATGCATGCGCAGCGCCGGCGCCGCGTGCACCGCGATGACGGCGCCCGACTGCCCGGCGAGCGGCTTGGCGATGTCCTCCGCGACGACATCGACGCCCGCGAGGTCGATGCCGACGATGCGCGCGGACAGCGACGCGATGCGCGAGACCTCGGGATGCACCTCGTCGGTGCAGTCGACCGCGTTGCGCCCGATCGACTGGACGAGCACCGCGCGGCCCGCGGTCGGAACCGCGTCCGCCGAGAGGCCCTGCCGCTTGAGCCCGCGCACGATCTCAGGGTCGAACGCGCAGAGGATGCGCGCGGGCGCCGCACCGTTGGCCGCGGTCGCCGCCGAATTGAGCTGCGCGTCGACGAGCTCCTGCACCGTCGAACGGCCGTCGCCCGTCACCCAGGTTCCATCGCCCTTCACGGCCGCCACGACCTTGCCGCCCACGACGAGCAGCCGGTGCATCGTGCCCGGAATCTGGCGCTCGACAATCGCCTGCGCATCCGATGCGAAGCTCGCGAACGCCGCGCAGACGGCTTCCTCGCCGCCGAGATCGGCGAGCATGCCGCGCGAACGGCCCGACTCGCTCGGCTTCATGATCACGGGCAGTCCGAGCGACTGCGCGGCCTCCCACGCATCGAGGGCCGAGTGCACCACGCGGCTCTCGGGCACGGGAATGCCGCAGGTCGCGAGCTGCGCGCGCGACAGCTCGCCGTCACGCGCGATTTCCTGCGCGATGGCGCTGGTGTGGCCGGTCTGCGATTCCCAGATGCGCCGCTGCCGCGCGCCGTAGCCGAACTGCACGAGGTTGCCGCGGTCGAGGCGGATGTGCGGAATCCCGCGGTCGGTCGCCGCGGCGACGATGCTCGCGGTGGTCGAGTCGAGGTAGCTGCGCGCGATCTCGTCGCGCACCGCCGCGACGGCCGGCGCGACATCGAACGACTCCCCGCGCAGGATCGCGGTGAGCAGGCGGTAGCCCTCGGCGAGCGCGGTGCGCGCCACGCGCTCGTCGCGCGCGCGGAACACCATGCGGTAGATGCCCTTCTGCGAGGTGCTGCGCGTCTGGCCGAACGCGGTGGGCATGCCCGCGAGATTCAGCAGCTCGATGACGACATGCTCGAGGATGTGGCCCGCGTAGGTGCCCGACTCGAGCCGCTGCAGGAAACCGCCGCGCTCGCCGACGCCGCAGTGATGCTCCTCGAGCCCGGGCAGATGCGCGACGAGGCGCTCGTTGAAGCCGGGAATCGTGTTCGACGGACGCTCCTCGAGGCGGCCGAGATCGAGCCACACCTCGAGCGCGGGCCGGTAGGTCCAGATGTTCGGACCGCGGAGATGATGCACGCGGAGGAGACGAAGATCGTCCATAGATGAGTGTCGTGGAACCGGACCGTCGGACACGCGGCGGATCGGGAGCGGAGAACCGTTCATTATGTCAGGCGGCGAGACGGGCGGGAGCATAAATCGTCGGGCTGTCGAGACAGGATGGGTGCGTGATTCTGGCGGAACTCCATGCCGGGAAAGAGCAACCGCGCCCCCACGGGGGGCGTCGATCGGCGACAATGAGCGACCCGCATGGCGGCTTGTTCCTCGAATCGGCGACCGCAAGCGAATATTCTTGCGCCCCCGACCGTCCGCCGCGCCCATTCTCCCGCGCCCGTCCTCCCCC
>CAIXEV010000202.1 GCA_903918555.1 uncultured bacterium
CGCGGCCAGCGTGACGAACTCGATGTAGCGGTCTTCCTTGAAGCCGTTGCAGATGATGAGGCGGTCGGGCGAATCGCTCGTGAGGCCCATCACCGCGAGGAGCTCGGGCTTCGAGCCGACCTCGAGGCCGAAGCCGTACTGCTCGCCGTACTCGCGGATCTCCTGCACGACGCGGCGCTGCTGGTTCACCTTGATCGGGTAGACCGCGTTGTACTTGCCCTTGTAGCCGTTCTCCTTGATGGCGGTGTCGAAGGCCTCGTGGAGGTCCTTGAGCCGGCGATGCAGCAGATCGCTGAAGTGCAGGAGCACCGGCGTGCGCAGGCCGCGCTCGCGCAGGCCCTTCACGACCTCGTACAGGTTCACCTCGCGGCCCGGCGTGCGCGTGGGACGCACGAGGACCTGGCCCGACTTCGAGATCTCGAAGAAGCCCTTGCCCCAACCTCGGAGGTTGTACAGGTCCGCGGCGTCATCGACGGTCCACGGATCAATGCCGGCCCTCACGCGGGCGTAGGCGGTTGCGGGAGCCGACGCAGGGGTCGACGCGGACGCGGGCGAAGAGGAAATCTGTGACATCGAAGTCGGAGACCGTCCTTTCACGGAGGCACAAGGCCCGCAGAACGCGGGTTTGTCGGAGGCGATCCCGCGCGGGACTGGGTCCGTGCGCGGGCAGATTCGACACTATAGGGCTTCCCCGGTGGGATTCAGCATCTCCGAAGCAAGAATTCCGAACCACTTTTTCCTTCCCCGAGCGGGCTTCGGAGGCATACTCGGGACGAGAGAGTCCCGTCCGAGTTCCTATCCCGAGATTTCCGGAGTTCCCAATGTCCCGTGCCCAACGGTCGGTCGCCGTTCATTCGTTCCTCGCCACGCTCGCCTTCGGATCCACCGCGCTCGCGGGACCGATCTGGGAGGGCGACGCCGAGAGCGACGCAAAGCAAGCGCCGAGCGATGCGCAGGTCATCACCACCGACGGCACGGTCGCCCTCATCAAGGGCCAGCTGACGGGCAGCGCCCTGATGGGCTCCGCCGACTACATCGACATGTATCTCGTCCGCATCGTCGGCCCGTCGGTGCTCAAGCTCTCGACCGCTGGCGGTGAATTCGGCGGCGGCGCGAACTTCGACAGCCAGCTGTTCCTCTTCCGCGCGGTGCAGACGACGCAGGGCCAGTTCGCCGCGCAGGGCATCTTCGCCAACAACGATCTATCCAGCTCGAACAAGGGCGCCCTGCTCACGAACTCCGCCAACGACGGCTCGCAGTTCGTGCTCCAGCAGGCGGGCCTCTACTTCATCGCGATCACCAACGGAGGCGTGGACGCGCGCAACGCCAACGGCGGACCGATCTGGCCGGGGCTCGACCAGCCGGGCCTCCGCAGCTTCGGCGGCTTCCAGGACTTCCAGGCCTGGGGCGGCGATCCGAGCGCGGATGTCGGCGACTACGAGATCCGCGTCGAGGGAATCGCAGGCGTTCCCGCTCCCGGCGCCCTCGGGCTCCTCGGCCTCGCGGGGCTCGTCGGCCGTCGACGCCGCTGAGTTCACCGCGCGCCGGCGGATCCGGCCGCGCCGGCGGATTCGACCTCGCCGGCGGATTCAACCTCGCGCCCGCCCTTTGCAAGCGCGCTCTTGATCTCGTCAAGCAACGCCTCGGCGGCTCTCGTCGCCGGGGCGTCCGCGCCCTTGCGCTCGCGGAGGATCTCGACCGATCGCTCGGCGTCCGCACGCGCGGACTCGGCTCGCCCGAGGCTGAGCTTCTCGCGGGCGATGTTGCGAAGGCTGATCCCGACGCGGAAGTCGTTCGGCTCGACGACCCGCGAGATCGCGGCGTTTGCGGCGATGAACTCGGCGAGGGCCTGCTCGTGGTCTCCAAGCTCCGCGGTGATGAAGCCGCGCGCGCTCAGCGCGGCGGCGTCGAACTCCTCGCGCTGCCGCGTCGCCGGCAACCGCGACGCGCGGAGCAGCGCCTCGTCGAGCATCCCCCGCGCCTCCTCGAGGCGCTTCTGTCTCCGGATCACGATCGAAAGCTGGCGGATCAGGTCGACGGTGACGAGGTCGTCGCGCCCCGTGACCGACTCGCGCAGCGCGATCGCCTCGCGGTACGCGGCCTCGGACGCGGGGTAGTCGGCGGCCTTCGCCTCGCCAGCGGGCTGGATGAAGCGCAGGCGCGCGAGCGCATACGCAGCGTCGGCCATGCGCAGCGCATCGATCTCGCCCCGCGCGAACGCCTCCTTGTAGAGCGCGTAGGAACGCTCGATCGGCGCGGCCGCCTGATCGATCTTCTCGAACCCAAGGTGGATCAGCCCCATCGTCCGCAAGAGGCGCGCGAGATCGGCCGGATCGTCGGCGAGCGCCTCCTCGAGCGAGGCCTCGACATAGCCGATGAACTCGGTCGCGCGCATGTCGCTCGTGCCGCGCCCGGTCTCGGGGTTTGACTGCTCGAGCGCCGCGAGCACCGCGTCGAGCTGGTGCTCCGCGCGTTCGCGGGCGGATTCGGCGTTCGCGTACAGCACCGCGAGCGCGATGCCCGACACCACGATCGTCGCCAGCACCACCACGCCCGCCGTGGTCGCGATCCAATGGCGCCGCAGGTTGCGACGCACGACATAGGTCAGGCTGTCCTCGCGCGCGAGGATCGGGCGGCCGTCGAGGGAGCGCGCGAGATCCTCGGCGAGCGCGTCGGCGGTCTCGTAGCGCTGCGACGGATCGCTCGCGAGCAGGCGCAACGCGATGACATCGAAGTCGCGGTCGATGCCCGGCGCGAGCGCGCTCGGGCGCTCGGGCGTGCGCATCGTCTTCTGGATCACAAGTTCGCCGATCGACTTCGCGCCATCGAAGGGCCGCTTGCCCGTGAGGCACTCGTAGAAGACGACGCCAAGCGCGTAGAGGTCGCAGCGCGAGTCGATCGCGGCCGGATCGCCGGCAAGCTGCTCGGGCGCCGCGTACGCGAATGTCCCGAGAAACTCCCCGGCGAGCGTCGTCCCCGAGCCGGGGTTCGTCTGCTCGTCGGGCCTCTCGGCGCGGGCGAGGCCGAAGTCGAGCACGCGCGGCACGCCATCGCGGTCGACGAGGATGTTGCCGGGCTTCAGGTCGCGGTGGATCACGCCGCGGCGATGCGCGTACGCGATCGCGTCGGCGACCCGCTGCAGGAGCGCCGCCACCGCCCGCGCGCCAAGCCCGAGGCGGCGCACATGCTCGTCGAGCCGCTCGCCATCGACGAGCTCCATCGCAAACCACGGCTCGCCGTGCCGCGAGATGCCGCTCTCGTAGAGCGTGACGATCGACGGATGCCGAAGCGCAGCGACCACCTCGACCTCGCGCTCGAAGCGAACGCGCTGCGTCGCCGACGCAAATCGCCCGCCGAGGAGCATCTTGACCGCGCACGCCCGGCGCGTCGCCAGCTGCTCGGCCTTGAAGACGGCCCCTTGCCCGCCGCGATGAATCTCGTCGCCGAGTCGATAGCCGGGGATCAGGTCGCCACCGCCGGCCGCAGCCGAACCGTCCGCAGGCCCGGCCGCCGCCCCGCGCTCCGCAACGGACCGCCCCGACGCCGAGCGATCGCTTCGCGCGGAAACCTTGGCAAACTCCCCGAGAAACGCGTTGTCGGCCGCGAACCGCTCGACCGCCTCGCTGCAGCGGCGGCAGATGACCAGATGCGGCGCGAGCCGCTCGTCGACGGGCACGGAGCGGTCGCTCCTCGCGATCGCAGCGAGTTCGAGCGCCTCGCGCGAGAACTTCCCGCAGCCGGCGGGAAGCTCCATCGCCTGCGTCTCGTCCGGCAGTCCGCTCAAGGGCCGAGCCCCGCCGATGGCCGCTTGCCCGTCGACTCCCAGTCGCCGGGCGCCTCCTCGTACTCCTCCTCGAGCCGAATCACGATCTCGCGCAGCTTCGCCGCGACGCGGCTCTTCGCGAGATAGACATCGTGCGCGCTCATCCCGAGTTCCTGCGCCACCACCGCGACCGAAAGCCCGTGGTAGACCAGCATCTCGAACGCCTGCACCGTCTTCGGGTCGGTGCGCGAGCGCGTCTTGAGCTCGTCGAGCGCGGCGGCGAGCACCGCGCGGCGCCGCTCCGCCTCGTAGACCTCGCTCACCGACTTCTCGTCGTCGAGGTCGATCATCGCGCTCTCGCCGCGCTCGACGCGCGCCGTGCCCGCGCGCCGGCGCATGTCGAGCATGCGGTACCGCGCGATCGTCACGAGCCACGCGCCGAGCCGCCCGCGCGTGCGGTCGTAGCGGCCCTCGCGGTACTCCTCGACGAAGCGCACGATCGTCGCCTGCGCGATCTCGGCGGCGTCGTTGTCCTTGAGCCCGCAGTTGCGCGCAAAGCCCACCAGGATCGAGCGGTAGCGGCGGTCGAACAACTCCCACGCTGCGGCGTTGGCCGGATCGAGAAGCCCCGTCAGAAGCGCCGTCGTCGTGCGATCAAGGTCCATCGTCGCATCGTACCAAGGCGACCCCGCCGCCCCGCCGCCCCGCGTCAGCCCGAGGCGCCCGTCCCGCGCAAGGTCTCGGCGATCGAGGTCTCGTGGACCTTCATCGAGAGGACATCGAGCGCCTGTTTCGCGCGGTGGAACGCATCGGCGTCGACCGAGCG